>CANKLS010000028.1 GCA_947483645.1 Bradymonadales bacterium
GGCATCATCGGCTACACGAACGCTGGCAAATCGACCCTTCTGAACGGTCTGACAAAGTCGGAGGTACTGGCCGAAGACAAGCTCTTTGCGACGCTCGATCCGACTTCGCGGCGCCTCCGCTTCCCGAAGGACCGCGAGTTGATCCTGACCGACACGGTCGGCTTCATCCGCGACCTGCCGAAGGAGCTGATGGAGGCATTCCGCGCCACGCTCGAAGAGATGGCCGATGCCGATCTGCTGCTCCATGTCATCGATGCCTCCGACCCGGCCCGCATCAACCAGATGCGTTCAACCGAGAAAATCCTCGGTGAGTTGGGGCTGTCGGAGACGCCGCGCATTCGTGTTTGGAACAAGATTGACAGGCTCGATCCCGACGAGCGCACGGCGCTGCTTTCGGAGTTCGACGGTATCTGCATTTCGGCGCTCGATCGCGCCTCGAGCCGGCCGCTGATCGAGGAGCTCGACCGCTGGCTGCTCGCCCATGGCCACGCCGGCTCGGTGCCGCCGACGAGCGACGCCATTGACGGCCTCGATGCCTACGATCCCGCACAGCTCCTCGAGCTCGGCATGGTGGGCGTGAGCCACGACGGGACCATCCCTCCCGGCCCGACAATCCACTGAGATGGTGAGCCGTCTGATGCGGATCTGTTTGGCGTTTGTTGTCGCGGCTGGATTGGCGGGCTGCTCCACGGGCGGCGTGGTTGCTCCGGCTGTGGAGGAGGCTGCTCCGACTGGACCGGCGGACGGAGCGCGCCTCTTCCAGCGGCGCTGCGCGGTCTGTCATGGCCCGACCGGAGAGGGGCAGGAGATGGCGTTTGGCGCCCGCTCCAGCAACCTCACCGAGGGAGCGTTGCAGGCGCGCCTCACAGACGCTGCGCTGCTCCAGGTGATGCGGAACGGCATCGGCAGGATGCCCGCTGTGACAGGGCTGCTGGACGATGAGGCGAAGGCCATCGCGGCCCATGTGCGGAGCATCAGAAGGCCATGAAGTCGGAGCTCCGCAAACAGCTCGCCGAGGTGCGCGACGACCGCACCCTCGCAGCTGCTCGATACCCGCTCGAGCAACTCCTGCAGGCAGCGAAGCAGGGGCGTCGCGTTGCCATTACGCAGGCCAAGGGTGGCTATCTTTCCTACGTGCTGGCCGACCTTCTCCGCCATCGGCAGGGGCCGCTGGTGGTGGTGGTGCCGACGGCGCAGGCTGCGCGTCAGGTGCAGGCCTCGCTTGAGCTCTTTCTGCCGCAGACCGGCTGGGAGGTCTCGCAGTTTCCGGTTCCGGAGAGCTCGCCCTATGCTGAGATGAGCCCAGACCGTGCGAGCCTCTGCAGCCGCATGCGGCTCGGCTGGGAGCTTGGCGAACTTCGGAGCGGTCAGGTGCTCGTGGTGCCGTTGCTCGGTTGGGTTCGAAAGACGACACCGGCGGCGATGGTTCGTGCAGCTTCGGTGACCTTCGCGATCCGTGAGCGGCTCGACGGTCCGGCCGTTGCGGAACAGCTCCGAGCAGCGGGCTACCAGTCGACCTCGGTAGTCGAGGATCCGGGCACCTTCAGTCTTCGTGGCGGGCTGCTCGATGTCTTCTCGCCCGCCTACGAGAAGCCCTTCCGGGTGGATCTCTTCGGTGACCAGATTGAGTCCATCCGCTGGTTCGATCCGGAGTCGCAGCGGAGCGCCGGTATTGTGGAGCGTGCCATCGCGATTCCGACCCGCGAGGAGCTGCTGACCGAGGAGGGGCTGGAGATTTCGCGGCGCCGGTTGCGTGCGCTTGCCGACCGTCTGGGCACGCCGTCGAACAAGGTCTCGGCGCTGCTGCGCGAGCTGGAGCGCAAGGAGCGATACTTCGGCATCGAGACGATTCAGCCGGCCTTCGCGGAGGCGCTCGAGCCGCTGGCATCGCGGATTCCAAAGGAGGCCACCGTGGTGCTGGTCGACCCCACAGACCTCTTCCTCGAACATGCGCGGATGATGGAGGCGCGGGAGCGGGAGTGGGCTCGAGAGCGCGAGCAGGGCAGCATCGTCTTCGAGCCCTCCGAGTATTTCTTGAGCAGCGAGGAGCTCATCGAGAGCTTCAGCGCGGGCGGATTTCAGATCGAGGTGGGCGCACGCGACTCCTCGCTGACCAAGGCCGAAGAGCTCGCCTTCCCCTGCCTCGATGTGCACGAGGTGGAGCGGGTGCGGAAGGCCCGCGGCAACGATGAAGGGGCCATCGCAGCTGCGCTGACGGTGGTGGATAGCTGGCGCGACCGGGTGGGCCGCGTGGTTGTTGTCTGCTCGTCACGGTCGACCGCGACACGGGTGGCCGAGGTGCTTCGGAGCCAGAAGCGCGAGGTGCAGACGCTGGCCTCGAGCGATGCCCTGTTCGAAGTTCAGTTTCCGCCCGCGACCCACCTTGAGGTGCTGGTGGGTGATGCGCTCGAGGGGTTTGTTGCTCCCTCACGCGCGCTGGCCGTGATCACCGAGCGCGAACTGCTCGGCAAGGCGATGCGCCGCTCCGGGCGCGAGCAGATGCACGAGGCCACTGCGGTTGCCTCGTTCAAGGAGCTCGAGGTAGGCGACCTGGTGGTCCATGTGGACTTCGGTGTCGCCAAGTATGCGGGCCTGACGCGGCTCTCGGTCGGCGACATCGAGAACGACTTCCTGACGCTGGAGTTCGCCGACGGTGATCGCATCCACATCCCCGTCTATCGGCTTTCGAAGGTACAGCGCTACACGGGCTCTTCGACCTTCACCCGTCTCGACCGCCTCTCCGGCTCCACCTGGGAGCGGACCAAGGGACGCATCAAGGCTGCGCTGGCAGATGTCGCCGAAGAGCTGATCCGGCTCTACGCGGAGCGGGCGACGCGAGAGGGGTATGCCTTCTCGGCGCCCGATGCGATGTACCACGAGTTCGAGGCCTCGTTCCCCTACGAGGAGACACCCCATCAGGCGCGCGCCATCGACGATGTGCTCTCCGACATGCAGTCCAACAAGCCGATGGACCGGCTGCTCTGCGGCGATGTTGGCTTCGGCAAGACCGAGGTGGCAATCCGTGCCGCCTACAAGGCGGTGTGCGACGGCAAGCAGGTGGCGATCCTGGTTCCGACGACCGTGCTCTGCGAGCAGCACCTCAACACCTTTCGCCGGCGTCTCAGCGAGACGGGGGCCCGCATCGAGGCGCTCTCGCGGTTCCGGACGCCACAGGAGGTGAAGGCCATTCTCGCGGCCACGGCAGAGGGCAAGGTCGACATCGTCATCGGCACCCACCGGCTCATCTCCAAGGATGTGGAGATCCCCAACTTGGCGCTGCTGATCATCGACGAGGAGCAGCGATTTGGCGTGCAGCACAAGGAGCGGCTCAAGCAGCTCCGCACCAGTGTGGATGTGCTGACGATGACCGCCACGCCCATTCCGCGCACGCTCGAGATGTCGCTGCTCGGCATCCGCGATCTGTCGATTATCACCACGCCCCCGCCCGGCAGGCTGTCCGTGCGGACCCATCTGGCACGGTTCCGCGACTCGGTGGTGCGTGAGGGCATTGAGCAGGAGTTGGCGCGTGGCGGCCAAGTCTTCTTCGTGCACAACCGGGTCGATACGATCTACGGGCTGGCCGACGAGATCCGTCGGATGGTGCCCGAGGCGCGGGTCGGAGTGGGCCACGCACAGATGAAGGACGATGAGCTCGAGAAGGTGATGATGGACTTCATCGCCCATCGCATCGATGTGCTCATCTCCACGACCATCGTCGAGTCGGGGATCGATATCTCCACTGCCAACACCATGTTCATCAACCATGCCGACAAGTTCGGTCTGGCTCAGCTCTACCAGCTCCGCGGACGGGTAGGGCGGGGCAGCGATCGCGCCTACTGCTACCTCCTTGTTGCCGATCCAGGCCGTTTGCCGCCCGACTCCAGGCGGCGGCTCGACGTGCTCATGGAGCACTCTGAGCTTGGCTCGGGCATGGCGGTCGCGCAGCATGACCTCGATATGCGCGGCGCTGGCAACATCCTCGGCGACGACCAGAACGGCCACATCGAGGCCATCGGCTTCGAACTCTACAGCGAGCTGCTGGCGGAGGCTGTTGGCGAGCTGTCGGGCGAGCCGGCGCGGAAGGCGGTGGAGCCTGAGGTCAAGATCCCCGTCGCCGCCTTTGTGCCCGAGGACTACGTGGAGGACATCGGCCAGCGGCTCAGCTTCTACAAGCGGCTCAGTCTTGCTCCCGATTCTGCCACGGTTTACGATGTCATGGACGAGATGCAGGACCGCTACGGCCCGGTGCCCGTCAATGTCGAGCACCTGCGTGACCTCGTTCTTGTGAAGCTCATCATGAAGCAGATCGTGGCGAAGCAAATTGAAGTTGGGCCCAAGGCGATTGTCGTCGAGTTGCTCCCCGAGACCACGCTCTCGCCGGACAAGGTGATGGCGCTCATCGCCTCTACGCGAGGTCAGTACGAGGTTCGACCGGGCCTCATCCTGGTGCGCAAGCTGCAGGGGCGTGAGAGCCTCAATCTGATGGAGACGGCGCTCCTCATCTCTCGGGAGGTTGCACGATGCGCACGCGACGCCTCGTAGTGCTGTTGCCGGCGTTGCTCGCCTCATGCGCGCCTGAGCGTGCACCCGGGGAGGCGGGCGAGCGGGTTGTGGCCGCCGCGTCGTCGCAGGTGGAGACCTCCGAGACGCTGGAGGAGGATTTGCCGCTGCTCGAGGTGAAAGGGCGGACCATCGACTCGCGAGAGCTCGAGGTTCGGAGCCAGCTCCTCTCGCAGACAGCGTTGCTCCGTATGGGTGAACCGAGTCAGCGATCCTCGCTGCTGCGGAGCATGCTTCAGGTGGAGCTCATGGCGAATGCGGCGACGGCCTCCGGCCTGGTGGGTGAGTACGAAGAGCGCCTGCTGCTCCGGCTGCTGCCCGCCGATTGGCAGCTCCGCCGCGTGGGCATGGATGCGGTGGGTGAGCAGCGGCTCTCCGAGGCTGCGGTGCGCGCCGCTTTCGACGGTTCGGGTGATGTCGGCCCGGAACTCCGCAAGGCAAGAGTCATGGTTCTACCGACAGCCGAAGCGGCTTCGTCGGCGCGGGCAGAGATGGAGCGGCTGCGTCGCGAGAGTTCGAAGCTGGACGACGAGATTTTTGTCGAGGTCTGTCGCGCGCGCTCGGTCGCTCCAGATGCGCAGGCGACTGACTGTGCCACGGGTCCTGTTGCCCGTGCCTTGGACGGTGCAACGACGAATGCGGCGCTGAGCGATGCGCTCTTCGCGCTAACGAAGTCGGGGCGTGTTTCGCCCATTTATCGGACCGCGCGCGGGTGGGAGATGGTGCAGCTGATCCGAATCATCCCGCCGCTGTCGGGCGGACTCGACGCGGCCCGTCCGATTGTGGTGGAGCGGGCGGTCCGAGATGGCCGGGCGGAGGCCTCCGCACGCTGGCTTTCAGAGCTGGCGGCGCGCCAGCCGGCGCAGGTGGATGAGGCGGCCGTTGCGTTGCTCACCAAGGGCCGGACGGCGCTCGCAAAGGAGCCTGCAGCGGGTTCCATGGTTGCGCGGCGGTACGAGGCCGCAGGGCTGGCCGAAGGCCCGCGCGGTGTGCTGACGCTGCTGGAGTTGACGGCAGACGAGAAAGACTTGAAGGCACCGTTCGCCAACCCTGCAGCATCTCCTGCTGCCTGGGATGGCTCCGGAAGTGGTGGAGAGTGACGATGCGCATGGCTGGGTGGTGTCTGACAGTACTTGTGGCGGTTGCCTTGCCCGAGGCGGCCCGCGCAGACATCATCGACCGCATCATTGCCAAGGTGGGCAACCAGATCGTGACGCAGAGCGATGTGGCGCGCACGCTGCCGCTCTTTGTGCAGATGGAGGCCGTCGATCGGCGCCGGCTGCAGACCCCGGAGGGTCGCAGCTCGGTGGCCGGCGAGGTGCTCGGCACCCTCGTCGATAACCAGGTGCTTGCAGAGCAGGCCAAGCGGCTCGGCCTGTCGGTGAGCGAAGAGGAGGTGCAGCAGCACATCGCCGAGCAGCGCACGCGCATGCGGCTCGAAGATGATGCATTTCGTGCGGCGCTCGCCGAACAGGGTATCACGCTCGAAGACTTTGCCGACTATGTCCGCGCGCAGCTGCTTCGGGTGAGGCTCATCCAGTCGGAGGTTCTTCCGCGCATCGCTGTGGGCGACGGCGAGGTGGATGCGATGCTCACGCGGCTCTATCCGAACGGGCTGGTTGAGACCTGGATGACGACGAGTCACATCTTCGTTTCGCTTCCGCCCGATGCGCCGGCTCCCGACGTGGCTGCGGCGGAGGCGCGCATCGATGCGCTGGAGCAGCGGCTGAAGGCGGGCGACTCGTTCGAGAGCCTCGCCGCTGAGACGAATGTGGATGCGACAGCACGGACGGGAGGTCGCGTTGGCCGGTTCGACATCGGTTCGCTCGATCCGAACTATGAGGCAGCGGCACAACGGCTCAAGGTATCCGAGACCTCCGGACCCGTGCGTTCGCAGTTCGGCATCCATCTCATCCGGCTCGAGGCCATGGAGCAGAAGCCCTTCGATGACCTCGAGACGGTGCGCGACCGGGCGCGGATGGCCGTGCGTGGCGAGAAGATCGAGGCCGAAGAGAAGCTCTATGTGGCGGAACTGCGCAAGAAGGTCTTCGTGGAGATCCGCGAGCTCGGCCGGGTTGAATAGCCGATGACCAAGCCGCTCGGCCTGACGATGGGCGATGGTGCGGGGCTGGGCCCGGAGCTGCTGCTGCGCTCCTACCGCGCCCTCTCCGAGGCCGGACCGCTGGTGGTGTTTGGGTCTGTGATGGCGCTGCAGGCCGCGCTTGCCTCGCTGCGGTCGAGGGATGTTCCGGAGCTTGTAGATGGGGTTGTGGCGGTTGCTGCGCCCGATGAGGCCATCGCCGTTCCGCCGTCGTTGATGGCTGTCATCGACTGCCTGGCGCTGCCAGCCTCTCTCTTCGACGTGGACTATCCGTGGGGCAGGGCAGTTCCGGCCTTCGGGACGCTCCAGCATGCGGCGCTCAAGCGGGCCACAGAGAGCGCGCTACGGGGGGAGATCTCGGCCGTGGTAACCCTGCCTTGGCACAAGGCGCTGCTCGGCCTCTGCGGGCTCCCTGTGACGGGTCACACGGAGTGTCTGGAGGCGTGGGCAGCGTCTGGGCCCGTTACGATGCTCCTGGCGGGTCCGTCGCTGCGTGTAGGGCTGGTTACGGCCCACATGCCGCTGCGCGCGGTTGCCGAGGCGGTGACGGAGGAGCGTGTGGTGGCGGCCGGCCGGTCGCTGCATGACGGACTGGTTCGCGACTTCGGGATTGCTTCGCCGCGCATCGCTGTCTGCGGTCTGAATCCCCACGCAGGCGAGGCGGGCGAGTTGGGCGATGAGGAGGAGCGTGTGATCGCGCCGGCCCTCGCACAGCTGCGCGCGCAGGGCATCGATGTCACCGGCCCCTTCGCAGCAGATACGCTGTTCCCGCGCGTCGTCTCGGGTCGCCAGCCTGCCGATGCAGTACTGGCGATGTACCACGACCAGGGGCTTGCGCCGCTGAAGGCGGTCAGCTTTGGGGCTGCGGCCAACATCACGCTGGGGCTGCACATTGTGCGCACTAGCGTGGACCATGGGACGGCCTACGACATCGCCGGCCGCGGTGAAGGTTCAGCGGCCAGTCTGATGGTAGCAGCAGAGGCGGCGCGAGCGATGGCCTCGCGCCGGGCGCCTTAGGCGACCTTGCCGAGGATCATGAAGGCGATGACGAGCGCGTAGATGACGAGCGACTCGATGAGCGCCAGACCGAGGATCATCGGCGTGAAGAGCTTGTCCGAGGCGCTGGGGTTGCGGGCGATGCCCTCAAGCGCGGCAGCAGCGGCGCGGCCCTGACCGAGTGCACCACCGACAGCGGCGATACCGATGGCGAGACCGGCGCCGACGAGGGCGGTGGCACCAGCGGCACCCTCAAGCGGTGCGGCGTTGGCGGCCGACGCGAGGAAGGTGGTGGCAAGGAAGGAGGCGGTGACCAGGAACGACTTGCGGCTCATAGGAGGAACTCCTCTCAAGGGTTACTTTGGGCCGAGGCCCGGCTTAGAAACAGGATTGGTGGGGCAGACGGAAGACCGCCCGCGCGCCCTCTAGTGGGCTTCTTCTGAATGTTCAATCGCCAACGAGATGTAGACCATCGAGAGCAGGCAGAAGACGAGCGTCTGAACGACGCAGACAAGTGTGCCGAGGATGACAAACGGCACGGTGAAGTAGGCAAGGCCGAGGAAGATCGCGAGCACCTTGTGGTCGCCCGTCATGTTGCCCATGAGGCGGAGCGAAAGCGAGAGGGGCCGCGCCAGGTGGGAGATGAGCTCGATGGGGAGCATGATGGGGGCGAGCCAGGGCACGCCGCCGATCTTCGGGCCGAGGAAGTGGGTGAGGTGGTGTATCCCGTTCTCTTTGAGCCCGTAGATGTGGGTCGCGAAGAAGATGACCATCGCCGGCCCGACGGTGATGTTGAGGTTGTCGGTCGCGGGCGCAAAGCCGGGGACGAGGCCGAGGAGGTTGTTGACGAGGATGTAGAGAGCGCAGGTGCCGATGATGGGCATGAAGCGGACGGCCCGCTCCCGCGTGCCGAAGACCTGCTCCGACATGTTGAGGATTGCATCGAGGATCGACTCGAGCAGGTTGGCGATGGTGAACTTGCCGTCGGGGACCACGCCGCCGTCTGCGCTTGCCCAGCGGGAGCGGGCTATCATGCCAATCCCGAGGATGATCAGCGTGGAGAACAGCACCAACGTGAGGTGGGTGATGTGCTCCACCGGCTCACCGTCGATGTAGGTGTAGTAGAGGCTGTGGCCGATGCTCTTCTGGAGCCCGTCGTAGCCGGGGAGGAGATTGAACCAGGTAAAATCGGACGCGAGGAGATTCATCCGACACGCTCATTTGCAGGGGCCGCGGGCTGCTCGGGGGAGACAGGCGCCGCAGCGGCGGATTGAAGGGAGACGAAGAGACCGGCAGCCACGACCGCGGTCAGCCCAGTGACGAGCGCCAACGCGTTTAGATGGAGAACGGCGATAAGTAAAAAGAGAATCAACGCATAGGCGCCGAATTTGAGTCCGAGGAGCAGCGCCCAGGGGCGGCTGTCGCCCCCGGCCTGCGCCAGGAAGACGTTGCCCATGAGGTGGCGGAGGGCGCGGAAGTTGCCCAGTCCGAGCAGCCCGCCGGCGCCTGCAGCAACCGAGTCCATGGCCGAGCCCCAGTACCACCAGCCAGCGATGCCGAGCGCGGCGAGGAGGAGCGCGGTGCGCTCAACCTTCTGGAGGAGTTGGTCGTTCATCGGAATGGACTTGGGTGGAGAGTTTGCCGAGCAGGTAGAGGTCGCGAAAGGCCGCCGCTGCGCCGAAGAGGAGACCTACCAGGCCGCCCCATGGAGCGAAGTCCCACCGTTGCTCGGCCCAGTGACCAATCCACCAGCCGAGGCCGATGGAGACGGAGAACTGAATGCCGATTGCCGTTGCGCGGGCCGCGAGCCGGCGAAGTTGCGCCTTCTGGCTCGCGGATTGCTCCGGCGGAGGAGGGTTCGTCTGGGGTGATTGCGGGTCCATTCAGCACGGGCCTTTTCGGGTTCCCGAACTCGCTGCGCGGCTACCAGAGGAGGCAGGGAGCGTCAACGCAAAGCCGTGAAGGCGGCCGCTGCGGCGGCCAGCGTCTCTTCGACGAGTTCGTCGCTGTGCTGCGAGCCGATGAAGGCCGCCTCGAAGGCGCTCGGCGCGAGGTAGAAGCCCCTGTCCAGCATCTGGTGGAAGAATCGGCCGAAGAGCGCTGCGTCGGCCCGCTTCGCACCAGCGTAGTCGGTGACGGGTTCGTTGGTGAAGAAGGTCGAGAACATGCCGCCCACCGACTGGGCCGTGGCGGGGAAGCCTGCCGCGTGCGCCCTTTCGACGAGGCCTGAGGCAAGGCGGGCGCTCCGGCGCGACAGGTCGGCGTAGAGGCTCGGCATGCCTTTCAGCAGCTCAAGCGTGGTGATGCCGGCAGCCATGGCCAGCGGGTTCCCGCTGAGCGTGCCAGCCTGGTAGATGTCGCCTGCTGGTGCGATGCGGGCCATGATGTCGGCCCGTCCACCGTAGGCTGCAGCGGGAAGCCCGCCACCGACGATCTTGCCGAGCGTGGTGAGGTCCGGGCTGACGCCGTAGTGGGCCTGGGCGCCGCCGAGGGCAACGCGGAAGCCGGTCATGACCTCGTCGAAGATGAGGATGGTGCCATGCTGCGTGCAGAGGGCGCGGAGCCCTTCAAGGAAGCCTGGCTGCGGGAGGATGCAGCCCATGTTGCCGGCCACTGGCTCGACAATAACTGCCGCGATCTCGCCGACGAACCGGTGGAACAGGGCAGCCGTCGCATCGAGGTCGTTGAAGGGCGCGGTGAGCGTCTGCAGCGCGACCTCGGGGAGCACGCCCGGCGTGGCCGGGATGCCGAGGGTGGCGACGCCTGAGCCGGCATCGACGAGCAGGCTGTCGCCGTGACCGTGGTAGTTGCCCGAGAACTTGAGCAGTTTGGGGCGGCCCGTAAAGCCCCGGGCGAGGCGAATGGCCGACAGCGTGGCCTCGGTGCCCGAGCTCACCATGCGGACCATCTCCATGGAGGGGACGAGCTCGCGGATGAGGCGGGCCATGTCGCTCTCGCGCGCCGTCGGGCAGCCGAAGGAGGTGCCATCTGCGGCGGTTCGCTGGATGGCCTCGAGCACCTCAGGCCGTGCGTGGCCAAGGATCATCGGACCCCAGGAGCCGATGAAGTCGAGGTAGCGGTTGCCATCCTCGTCTTCGATGTAGGGACCGTAGGCGCGCCGCACGAAGAATGGGGTCCCGCCCACGCCACGGAAGGCGCGGACAGGGCTGTTCACGCCGCCGGGAATGAGCCCTTTGGCCTCCTCGAAGAGGGCTTCAGAGCGGGCTCTGTTCACGCCTCGCCCTCGTCGGACTCCGTTGTGTTCTCGGCCGTGCTGTCTGGCGTGATGGCCTGCAGGTCTGCGCCCGTCTGCGTCTCGTCGTCCGGCGCGTCGGTCTCTTCCGTCTCGCGCTCGGCGAAGACGGCGAGGCTGACCAGCTTCTCCTTCTTGTCGAGCGAGATGAGCTTGACGCCCTTGGCGGCGCGGCCGGAGACGTTGATGTCGGAGATGGGCGAGCGGATCATCTGCCCGCCATCGGTGATGAGGATGAGTTGCTCGTCGGAGGCGACGAGGCGGCAGCCGATGAGCTTGCCGTTGCGCGCGCCGGTATCGATGGTCCGAATGCCCTTTCCGCCGCGTCCCTGGGTGCGGTAGATGCTGAGCGGCGACCGCTTGCCGAAGCCACTCTCGGTGACCGAGAGGATGGTGGGGAGCGAGGTGGTCTTGCTGTACTCGTCGCCCGACTCTTCGGTGCCCGCGAGCTCCTCGCCGGCCTCTTCGAGGACGGTCTCCTCTTCGACAATTGCGGTCTCTTCGGCCGCGTCGTCGTCTGCGCCGCTCTCCTCGATGACGCCGCCTGTGGCGAGCACGTCGGCGCGGGGGATGACGAGCAGGGAGACCAGCTCGTCATCTTCGCGGAACTTCATGCCGATGACGCCGCTGGTGTTACGGCCTGTGCCACGGACGCGCGCCTCGCTGAAGCGGACCGACTGGCCCGACGAGGAGGCGAGGAAGATGTGGTCACCAGGCTCGCAGAGGCGTGCGGTGATGAGCTGGTCGTCTTCACGGATGGCGACGCCGATGAGGCCGCCGGAGTGGATGTTCTGGTAGGCGCTGAGGCGCGTCTTCTTGATCTGACCGCCGAGGGTGCCGGTCATGATGAACTTGCCGTGGTCGAAGTCGCGGAAGGGGACGACCGCGGCCACCTTCTCACCGGGCTTGAGCGGCACCATGTTGACGATGGGCTTGCCGCGCGTGGTGCGGCCGCCGGCCGGGATCTCCCAGACCTTGAGAGGATAGCACCAGCCGGAGGTTCCGAAGACGAGCAGCGAGGAGTGGGTCGTGGTGACCCAGACATCCTCGATGAAGTCCTCCTGCTTGGTCTCCATGCCCTTGAGCCCCTTCCCGCCCCGCTTCTGCGTGCGGTACTCGGCGATGTTGGTGCGCTTGATGTAGCCCGTGTGGGTGAGGGTGAGCACCTCGTCCTCGTTGGCGATAAAGTCCTCGATGGAGAACTCGCCCGAGAAGGGGATGATCTTGGTGCGGCGCCCCTCCTGGTTGTTGTCGAGGATGGCGACGAGCTCGCCGCGGATGACGGACAGGAGCTCCTGTTCGCCGCCAAGGATGAGCTGGAGGCGCGAGACGATCAGGTCGAGGTTGCTAATCTCCTCTTCGAGCTTGTGGATCTCGAGGCCGGTGAGGCGCTGGAGACGGAGCTCGAGGATGGCGTCGGCCTGCAGCTTGTCGCAGTCGAGCAGCGCCATGAGGTTCTGGCCGGCGCTCTCGGGGTCGGCGCTCGCGCGGATGGTCTTGATGACCTCGTCAAGCATCTCGACGGCCTTGCGGAGGCCGCGGAGGATGTGGAGGCGGCGCTCCGCCTGCGCGAGCTCGAACATGGAGCGGCGGGTAACGACGTCGCGCCGGAAGTCGATGAAGTGGACGAGGATGTCCTTGAGCGGCAGCACGCGCGGCTGGCCCGCGACGATGGCCAGGTTGTTGATGCTGAAGGTGGTCTCGAGCGCAGTCTTCTTGAAGAGCTGGTTGAGGATGACCTGTGCGTTGGCGTCGCGCCGGAGCTCGACGACCATGCGCATGCCGGTGCGGTCAGACTCGTCGCGGAGGTCGGTGATGCCCTCGACAACCTTCTCACGGACGAGCTCGGCGAAGCGCTCGAGGAGCCGCGCCTTGTTCACCTGGAAGGGGAGCTCGGTGACGATGATGGAGTCTTTGCCCGTGCGCTCGTCGGTCTCGATGTCGGCCTTGGCGCGGATGCGGATGGAGCCCTTGCCGGTCTCGTAGGCCTGCCGGATGCCGTCGGTGCCGTAGATGTAGCCGGCGGTCGGGAAGTCGGGGCCGGTGACAAACTGCATGAGGCCGTCGAGGCCAATCTCGGGGTCGTCGATAACCGCGATGGTGGCGCGAAGCACCTCGGCAAGGTTGTGCGGCGGGATGCGGGTGGCCATGCCGACGGCGATGCCCTCGGAGCCGTTGACGATGAGGTTGGGGAAGCGGGCCGGCAGTACGGTCGGCTCCTGCTCGGCGCCGTCGTAGTTGTCGCGGAAGTCGACGGTGTCTTTCTCGATGTCGTTCATGAGCTCGCCGCAGATGCGAGCCATTCGGACTTCGGTGTAACGCATGGCGGCCGGCGGGTCGCCGTCGACGGAGCCGAAGTTGCCCTGACCGTCGATCAGCGGCACCCGCATCGAGAAGTCCTGCGCCATTCGGACGAGAGCGTCATAGACCGCCTGGTCGCCGTGCGGGTGATACTTACCGATGACGTCGCCGACGATACGGGCCGACTTCTTGTAGGCGCGGTTCCAGGTGTTGGACTGCTCGTGCATCGAGAAGAGGATGCGACGGTGGACGGGCTTGAGGCCGTCACGGACATCTGGGAGCGCGCGGCCGATGATGACCGACATCGCGTAGTTCAGGTAGGAGGTGCGCATCTCGTCTTCGATGCGAACAGGGAGCAGCGTGCCGATGTCGGTGTTAGGGGGCTGTGGGCCACTGCCCTGGTTCTCGCCGGCCATGTCGGTTCCGTATGAAGGGGGTTATCGCGGCTTGTAGAGCTGCTGAGACGGTTAAGCATAGGGCTCCGGATCGGAAGTTTCAACGCGCGCGTGCGACGCTCACGCGTGCGAGCGGCCACGGATTGATTTTTGACCTAGGGGGTGGTGCAACCTAGCCACCAAAGGGAGATTTTCCGGAGGATACGATGATGTTGGACACACGGCGCGCTGCGTCCGGTTGGATTGGTCGATGGGGCGCGGGCATTGCCATGGCGGGAGGGCTCTTCCTTGCCATGGCTTCACCGGCCCTGGCGCTGGAGCCGCCACAGGTTGCTTCGATGACAGCGCAGAGCGTGCGGCCGGCCGGCCTGGGCGGCGCCTTCGTGGCTGGAGCCGCCGGCAACGGGGCGCTACGGAGCAACCCAGGCGGGCTTGCTGCCGTCCACCTCTACGCGCTCGAGGCGACCTATGGTCGGGCTACGGAGGCGGGGCCGTCGGCCTGGGGCGTCTCGATTGTGGATTCTAAAACCAACCCAGCCTTCGCAGGCGGCGTGAGCTATTCGCGCGGCTCTGTGGGCGATGACACCACCGAAAAGCAGGATGACTACGCATCGCAACAGATCCGCCTCGGTCTCGGCCTGCCACTGGTCGAGGGGGCTCTGACGCTCGGTGTTACGGGGAGTTACACCACGCTCACCACCCCGAAGGTATCGGATGACCAGCCTGGCTCCGACCTCTCGTCCATCAGCGTCGATGCCGGCCTGCACGGCGTCCTGGGCAAGGTAGTGCTCATCGGTCTGACGGGTCGCAATCTCGCGGAGAGCGAGTCGCTGGGGCTCAAGCGTGAGGTCGCAGCGGGCCTTGGACTCATGTTCGGACCGCTCCTTGTGAGCGGCGCCTGGGAGGGCAGGCCGGAGCAGGGCGCCGATGGCGCGATGGCGAGCGGCTACGCAGCGGGCCTTGAGTTCGCCGTCGAGACCGTGCCGCTTCGGGTTGGCTTTCGGCAGGAGCCGGTGGGCGGCGGCCAGACGATTACGGGCGGTATCGGCTGGCGGAGCAGAGAGTCGGGGCTCGACCTCGCCTTCGAGCAGCCGCTTGCGAAGGATGCTGTCTCGTCCGTCTCCGTCTCGATGTCGATCTACCTCTAAGCGTTGCTCAGGGTTTGGGGATGGGCTTGAGATAGGCCTTGCCGTCCTTGACGACGACGTCGAAGCCGACCTCCTTGCCCGGGTGCTTCTCGCGCAGCGCATCGGCCTGCCTTGCCATGCTCTGGCGGAGCGAGTCGAAGCTGACGAGGCCGGCGCTGTCGCCAACCGAACGCTTGGCAGCAACCCACTTCTCGTAGACCTGTCGGTCGCGGATCTCCTCGGGCGACTGGCGGATCGGAGCGCCCACGGCGGGGCGGTCTGCACCGCCGAGCCGTGCGCGGAGGGCCTTGAGGGCTTCGGCCTTGCGGGCGACCTCCTCAGCCGACATGCCGCGGAGCGCTTCGGGTGGCGCAGCCTTGGGGAGGCGCGCGGCCTCTTCGCCGAAGGCCTCGCGCATAAAGTCGAGCGCGGCCTGTCCCTCGACCGTGACGGCGGGGGCCGGTGCACTGTAGGTGGGGGCATCGCCCCGGTTGCTGGCGTCGTCCGGTGCCATCGTTCCTCGCACTGTTCGGGCCGGCGCACCGGCGGGTTGTCTGCTTTCGGCCAGGAGCTCCGCCCGGCGTTTGGTCTCTGCCTCGTCTGCAGCTCCGTCACCGAGCGTTTCGCGGATGACGCGGAGCTCGGCGAGGTCGTGTGCGGAGAGCTCGCCGTGTTCGATTCGAGCCTGTTCCCGCCGCTGCACCCGCTGCACATGGCGCTTGTAGGTGCCCTCCTCAATCTCGCGCTGGGTGCGTGCCCAGTAGGCCTTGTAGGAGCTGAACTTCTGCACGAGCGACTGATACTTGAACTTGGAGGCGGCGCTCCGGATCCGCTCCTGGCCGAGCCGATGGAAGCCGATGACCACATCCTTCTGAAGGGTGTAGGGAGCCATCTTCTCGACGCCGAGAAAGAACTGCTCATAGATCACGCGGAGCCGGTCGAGCTTCTTGGAGAGGAGCTCGAGTTCGGCCTCGAGGGCCTCGGGCGTGAGGTCTGATTCGAGTTTGCTGGCCATCATCCATCCGTAGGTAGTGAAGTGATGTGTAGCGTGGAGGTAGGCGCGGACGCAAACATCGGGTTGCGACCGGCCTTGTCAGGGGCGCGCGGAGGCGGTTAGGGGCCGCGACACGCTTGTGGAGGACCAATGCCGACCGCCAATCATGTCTTCTACATTCCGCTGATGCTCGCGGTCGGGTTCGCTGCGGGTGCGGCGTGGGGCCGGAGCGCATTGCGTTCTGAGCTGGCGGCGGCGGAACGTCGCAAGCGCCGCGAGGCTGCGATTGCGCGGGGCGAGTCGCCCGAGAGCTAGGACTCGAACTCTTCGAAGTCCTCGAAATCGGCCGGCCCTTCGTCTTCGAAGTCGACCTGTGTGGTCTCTTCGGTGAGGATGAGTTCGGCGGGGATCTCGATCTCGGGGACCGTGAAGTGGGCCTTGTCGGGTGCCGGTGTGGTCTCCCAGAGGGCGCCCATGGCGTCGACGATGCCCCGTAGTCCGGCGCGCGTGGCGGAGGAGAAGGCGAAGAAGCTATGGCCGAGGGCCTCGAAGTGGGCGCGAATCTCGGGCTCTCGTGCTGCGACGTATGGCAGGTCCATCTTGCCGAGTGCGACGATCTGGGGGCGGGTAGCGAGCGAAGGCGAAAACTTGGCGATCTCGTTCATGAGGGTCTCGAAGTCGGCGATCGGATCGCGACCGGTCTCGTCGAGAAGATCGGGATCGAGGACCTCGATGACATGGCAGAGGGCTCTGCAGCGCTCGACATGGCGGAGGAACTGGATGCCGAGACCGCGTCCATCGGCGGCGCCTTCGATGATACCAGGGATGTCGGCGACGACGAAGGAGGCCTCTTCGTGGAACCGCACGAGGCCGAGGTTCGGTACGAGGGTGGTGAAATGGTAGTCGGCGATCTTGGGTCGCGCGTTCGAGATGACCGAGATGAGCGTGGACTTGCCGACGCTGGGGAAGCCGATGATGCCGATATCGGCAAGGAGCTTGATCTCGAGCTGGATAAGGCGTGTGACGCCGGGCTCGCCGGGCTGACAGAAGTGGGGCGCCTGGTTGACGCTGTTCTTGAAGAAGCTGTTGCCCTTTCCGCCCCGTCCGCCCTTGACGACGACGTAGCGTGCCCCGATCGTGGCGAGGTCAGTGATGAACTCTTCCGTTTCTGCGTCGCGCAGGATGGTTCCTACGGGGAGGCGGATAATGAGGTCATCGCCATTGGAGCCGTCCTGGTTCTTGGGACGGCCGGGTTGGCCGTGCTCGGCGGCCATGTGGCGCTTGAAACGGAAGTCGAGGAGCGAGCCTATGTTGGCGTCGGCTACGAGGATGACGCTGCCGCCATCGCCGCCGTTGCCACCTGCGGGGCCGCCCTTGGGGACGTAGGTTTCGCGGCGGAAGGCGACGGCGCCCTTACCGCCATTACCGGCAGAGGTACGAATGGTGACGCAGTCGACGAAGCGCATCTTTGAGAGAGCCAGAAGAGGGGGTGCAAAACGAACGAAGGGCGACTGGTAACGACCAGCCGCCCTGCGACAGCGGAGGGCTTGTTAGGCCTCGGCGGGAAGGATGCTGACGGAGCGCCTTCCGCCAGCGCCGACGGAGAAGAAGACCACGCCGTCGATGAGGGCAAAGAGGGTGAAGTCACGCCCCATGCCCATGTTGTTTCCGGGGTGGAACTTGGTGCCGACCTGGCGAACAATGATGTTCCCAGCGCGGACAACCTGACCGCCAAACCGCTTTACGCCGCGGCGTTGACCGCCGGAATCGCGACCGTTGCGCGATGAACCTTGACCTTTTTTATGTGCCATGACGAGCTCCGGAGCGGCAGATCAACCAGTGATGCTGGTGATACGAATGCGGGTGAAATACTGACGGTGACCGCGCCGACGCTGGCTGTTCTTGCGGCGACGAATCTTGAAGATGATGACCTTCTTGGCGCGAGCCTGGGCGATGACGGTCGCCGAGACGGTGGCGCCAGCGACGTGCGGGCGGCCGACCTTGATGGAGCTGCCATCACCGAGGGCGAGCACCTCGGAGAAGACAATGTTCTCGCCGAGGGCGCGGGGGTTCTGGTTGTCGTCAAGCAGCCGCTCAATGTTGAGGGAGTCTCCCTCTCTGACGCGATATTGCTTGCCACCGGTACGAATGATTGCGTGCATATGATCCTCGAGTGCAGTGCGGGGGAAGTGAATTCGCTTGACCCGCAAGCCACAAATCTCACGCTTGCCGAGATGGCGAGCGGGAGGCGGGTTCTAGCGGAAGCAGGGGAGAGCGTCAAGGTGTTGGCGGGCCTCGGCGGATCCTGCCGGAGGTGGCGCCGAGGCAGAAAGTTGCCGAATCCGTTGACGGGGCGGCCCGAAGGTGCTTGCTCGCGCGGCACAATGCGGAGCAGCGGACCACCTCCGTTCTCCCCGGACTTAGCCCTGAGGATCCCCATGTCGAAGCCCCCCGTTCGTGTTGCCGTAACCGGCGCTGCTGGTCAGATCGCCTACAGCCTGCTCTTCCGCATCGCCTCCGGCGACCTGCTCGGCAAGGACCAGCCGGTCATCCTCCACCTCATTGACCTTCCACCCTTCCTGGATGCGGCGCGCGGCGTCGTCATGGAGATCGAGGACTGCGCCTTCCCCACCTACGCCGGTAGCGTGGTGACCGCCGATGCGGCCGAGGGCTTCGGCGAAGTGAATGTGGCGCTGCTCGTCGGTGCGAAGCCTCGCGGCCCGGGCATGGAGCGGGCCGACCTCCTCAAAGACAACGGCAAGATCTTCATCGAGCAGGGCGACTCCATCGACCAGAATGCCCACCCCGATGTGAAGGTGCTTGTGGTCGGAAACCCCTGCAACACCAACTGCCTCATCGCAGCGTCGCGGGCCAAGCGGACCAACCCCCGCAACTACACGGCCATGACCCGTCTCGACCAGAACCGGGCTGTCGGCCAGCTCGCCATTCGTGCCGGTGCCATGCCCGGCGATGTGCGGAACATCGCGATCTGGGGCAACCACTCCCCGACCATGTTCCCCAACTTCTACGAGGCCACCATCGGCGGAAAGGCGGTGACCGAGGTCATCACCGACGAGGCCTGGCTCAAGGGCGACTTCATCAGCCGCGTGCAGAAGCGTGGCGCAGAGGTCATCAACGCTCGCGGCAAGTCGTCGGCAGCCTCTGCTGCCAACGCGGCCATCGACCACATCTACTCGTGGGCCACGGGCTCGGTGCCGGGCGACTACACCTCGATGGCAGTGGTATCGGACGGCTCCTACGGCATCCCCGAGGGCCTCGTCTTCTCCTACCCGGTGAAGATTACCGCGCCCTGGCAATACGAGATCGTGCAGGGCCAGCAGCTCAACGAGCATGCGCAGGCGGCCATCAAGGTGACGACCGACGAGCTCCTCGGCGAGCGTGACGCCGTCAAAGAGATGATCGCTGGCTAGAGCGCTGCGACGGCGCGGGCGAGCTCATACTCGTCGCCGCCGATCGCACC
>CANKLS010000029.1 GCA_947483645.1 Bradymonadales bacterium
GACAGGGAGTGTACCTCGGCGTAGTCACCGAGCTCGATTCGGATGAGTGATTTGCTGCTGCCGAAGACCTCGATGGCGAGACCGCGCGCGAGGTCCGTTTTGCCCACGCCCGCAGGCCCGGCGAAGAGCATGACAGCCTGCGGCCGGTTGCGCGACGCGGCCCGCAGCCGGCCGGCAACAAGATAGCGCGCCGTCTTCCGTACCGCCTCGCTCTGGCCCACAAGGTAGCTGCCGAGCCGCTCCTCCACGCCGGTCCACCACTGGGCTGCAGCGCGTGAGATCCGCTCAAAGGGGACGCCGTTCTTCTGGCTCACCTGCCGCGCCACATCGAGCCGCGTCACAACCCGCTTCATGGGGGTGTCGCCATGCCGGCCGAGGAGGCCCGTGTGCAGGGTCACCTCTTCGTCGCTGTCACGGGTCGAGGGCTGGCTGCCCGACGCCGCGGCGATCTCCGAGGCGACCGCGATCGTCGCGTCCATGAGCAGCTTCTTGGCCTTGTCGGGCAGCGACTGCTCGGGCATGAACCGCATGGAGAGTTCGATGGCCGCATCGACGGCATCGGGGCTCACAGGCACCTGGTAGGTGCGTTCGAAGGTCGGGGCGAGCTGCCGGAGGATGTCGCGGGAGACGCCGGCCGAGAGTTCGGGGATCTCGATGCGCTCAAAGCGTCGGCGGAGGGCTGGATCCTGCTCGATCCAGCGGTGGTATTCCATCTCGGTGGTGGCGGCGACGACCGCGATTTTGCCGGACGCCAGCGCCGCCTTGAAGTGGTTGGGTACCTCGGCCGGCTGGCCTGCGCCCGAGCGGGGCGCGAAGACCGCGTGGGCCTCGTCGATGAAGAGGATGACATCCTGCTCGGCTTCGCTGAGCAGCGCCTTGATGCGCGCCTCGAGCTCGCCGCGGTAGGAGGTGCCGCCGATGAGGCTGGCGCCGTTGAGCTCGATGACCCGGAGGTTGAGCAGGGCGGCGGGCACGGAACCTTCGTGGATCCGCTGCGCGAGCGCGGCGGCCAGCGCCGTCTTGCCCACGCCCGCCTCGCCCGTCAGCAGCGGGTTTCGCTGCTCGGAGCGGAGCAGCACGTTGATGATGCGCTGCAGTTCTTGGTCGCGCCCCTGCACCTTGGGCAGGCGGCCCGCGGCGGCCTCTTCGGAGAGGTCTCGCCCGACGAGGTCGAGCGTCGGTGTGTCGCTGGCGGGGAAGTCGTCCGGCCGGTCTTTGACCGTCAAGCTGCTCAGCGGGTCCGAGACCTCTCGGGTCATGACGCGGCCATCGCCGATGGCGGCCCGCAGGTGGGGTTCGAGGCCAAGGCTCTTGACCAGGTCGAGGCTCGAGCCGCCGTCCGAGAGGAAAGCCTCCAGCAGCTCCGCTTCGCCGATGGGATGTCCGCGTCGCTCCGCGAGGTCGGCAGCGCCGGCGAGCATCCGCACGAGGCGGGGCGTGAGCGAGCGGCGCGTGAGCACAAAGTGGGGCGGCTGGGGAAGCCGCGTGCCGACGATGCGGAGCAGCTCCTCGGAGAGCCGCTTGGGGTCGAGGCCGGCTGCGCTGCAGCTCCTGACGAGGAGCCCAACGCGGGTGGAGCAGAGCGCGGCCATGAGCTGCGGCGTACCCACAAAGGCGATGCCGGCATGACAGGCCAGCTCCGTCGCCGACTGGAAGATCTTGGCAAACTCCGAGGTGAAGGCCGCGTATCGGAGCGAACCGTCTACCGAAAAGAGGTAGTCACCGCCGGGTTGCGCGAGCTGCTTGATGGCCCAGCGCACCGAGGCGCTCTCCTGCAACTCGATGCGCCACTTCAGCGCCCGCGAGATGTCGTCGTGGCCAATCTTGGTTCGGCCGGCCTCGAGCGCCCAGGTGCGGGCATCCTCGAGGATGCCGACGAAGCCGAGCGAGAGCTGCTGGATGTGGAGCCGCGGCTGCCCGCTGCTCTTGCGCTCGACCCGGCGCGCCAGGAGTTCGAGCGAGGCGAGCAGGTCTTCCACATCGTCCGTTCCCCGGATGGCCCGTGCCAGCGACTGCTGCGTGCCCTCGTCGCCGGCCTGCACCATGACCAGCAGCAGGTCGACCGGCAGGAAACTCGGACGGTCCATCGCACGGAGCGCCCGCAGGCAGCCCTCGAGCAGCAGCCGACCACGGTCGTCAAACAGCCCGAGGTCGAGGTCGCCATCCGGCAAAAAGAGCGACGATTGTGGTACTGGCTGCATGGCGAAAACCTGCCGAAGTCAAGACTTAATGTAGATGGGTTGGAGCAGCCGCGCAAATCCTCACGAGGGTCCCATCGCGCCGCCGTCTGCTGCCGCTCGCTGCGCCACCTCTTCGGTTGCATCGACGCCTCGATGCGGCTAGCCATGCTCCGCCTGAGACTGCACCGGCAGGGCTCGATTGGCACCCGCTTTGCGGGCCCCTCTCTCCTCGGTCTGCCTCCAGATGCCAGCAGCTCCCCAGGATCTCAAACGGGCGGTGAAACTCTTCAACCGCTGGCAGTTTGAAGAGGCCGTCGTGGCCTTCCACGCGCTCGCAGAGGCCAACCAAGGACGCGACCGCGACTTCCTCGAGGCGCTCTCGCAGCTCTCGGGCGGCTTTCACCGCATCTGGCACAAGGGCGGCGAATCGAGCGCGATGGTCGCCATGGTGGAACGCAGCCGCGCCGTCCTCGCAGGCTACCTCCCCGGTCACCTAGGGGTAGACCTCCGACGCCTCGACGGCGAGCTCGCGGTCTGCCTGGCCGAGGCCATAAGCTGGCGCCGCGGCGACACAGAACTCTTCAACCGGGATGTCATTCCCCGGCTCGAGCACCTCCCCGAACCCTGATGCGCGCTGCGTCCAGCACCCTGAGCCAATCATGAGACAAGGATTCGAAACCCCGTCGTTGTCAGTGGACCAGTCTGCCCATCTTGCGGAGCTTCGCCGCAGTGCCGCAGCAGACATCGTTCGCCTGGTCTCGCTCTCCGCCTCGGGCCATCCGGGCGGCAGCCTCTCCTCGCTCGATGCGCTCCTCGTCCTCTACGCTTCTGCCGCGCTCGACCCAGCTGCGCCCCACCATGCCGACCGCGACCGCCTCGTCGTCAGCCACGGCCACATCTCGCCGGGCGTCTACGCCACGCTCGCGGGCTTCGGATACTTCGATATCCGTGAGGCCTTCCGCGGCTTTCGCAGGGCCGGCAGCGTCTTCGGCGGCCACGTTGAGAGCGTTGTCCCCGGCGTCGAGTGGAACACCGGCAACCTCGGCCAGGGCCTCTCGGTCGGTGCCGGCTTCGCCATGGCGGCCCGCGCCCGCGGCGCCTCCTTCACCACCTTCGTCGGTATGGGCGACGGTGAGCAGCAGAAGGGCCAGATCGGCGAGGCCCGCCGCTTTGCCGCCAAGTACAAGCTCAACAACCTCGTCGCCTTCATCGACTTCAACGGCCTCCAGATCGGCGGCAAGATCTCCGACGTCATGCCGCAGGACATCCGTGCCTCGTGGGTCGCAGACGGCTGGAACGTCCTCGACGTCGATGGTCACGACCATGCCGCTCTCTACACCGCCTTCCGCGCCGCCGTCCGCCACGAGACCGCCAACCCCGACGCCCCCACCCTGCTCCTGCTGAAGACAGTCATGGGCAAGGGCATCTCCTTCATCGAGAACGACCACAACTACCACGGCCAGGCGCTCACCGACGAGATGGCCGACCGCGCCTTCGCCGAGCTCGGTCAGACGAGCAACCTCGCCGAGCTCCGCGCCGACCGCGCCGCCAACCGCGACAGCTTCCACCATCACATCGTTGTCGACCGCGACATCAACCTCGACCTCGGCGAACCGCTCACCTACACCGAGAGCAACGACTGCCGCTCGGCCTACGGCAACGCCATGACCGACCTCGCCAAGCGGAACGTCGACCGTCCCGGCAGCTGGCCCATCGTCGCCGTCTCGGCCGACCTCGAGGGCTCGGTCAAGCTCGGCGGCTTCCGCAAGGCTGCCCCCAACTGGTTCTTCGAAGGCGGCATCGCTGAACACTCCTCCGCCGCCATGGTCGGCGCCGCGAGCAAGGAGCGGGTCGTCCCCGTCTTCTCCACCTTCGGCATGTTCGCCCTCGCCGAGACCTACAACCAGAACCGCCTCAGCGATCAGAACGGCGCTGCCCCCAAGATCATCGTTACCCACTGCGGCCTCGATGTGGGCGAAGATGGCCCCACCCACCAGTGCATCGACTACCTGCCGCTGCTCCGGAACCTCTACGGCTTTGAGCTCTATGTGCCGGCCGACCCGAACGAAACCGACCGCATCGTCCGCTTCGCCATCGGCCGCTATGCCCCCATCGCGGTGGCCATGGGCCGCAGCAAGCTCCCCATCCTCACCGACGAGGCAGGCGCCCCGCTCTACGGCGGCAGCGCCACCTTTGAGCCCGGTCGCTGGACCACCGTCCGCAACGGCACCGACGCGGTCGTCTTCGCCTATGGCTCCATGGTCTACCGTGCCGTCGCGGCCCACGATCTGCTCAAGGCGAAGGGCATCTCGCTCAAGGTGGTCAATGCCTCGAGCCTCAAGCCCCACGACGAGGCCGCCATCCTCGAGGCAGCCCGCTCCATCGGCACGCTGCTGACCTACGAAGACCAGTGCGTGCACACCGGGCTCGGCGCCATCGTTGCCGCCACGCTTGGCGACAACGGCATCGCAGCCCGCCTGCGCCGCCTCGGCGTGAAGCAGTATGGCACCAGCGGCAAGCCCGACGACCTCTACGCCGAGCAGGGGCTTTCGCCCGCCGACCTGGTGCGGAATGTCGAGGAGCTCCTCGGCAGATAGTCTGCGCTTCTGCCCCTTCGACTTCTGGCACGCAATGCGAGGTTGCGTTAGGAAGGTGGAGGAACTGTCTCCTTATCTTCTCCGTGCTGAGGAAATCGTCATGCAATCGCTCCGCTCTAGGCTCCTGCTGTCTGCCTCTCTTCTTGTCCTTGCGGCCTGCGGTGAAGACGCGATCCGGCAGGTCGAAGAGACCGACACGAGAAGCGACACGACCGTCGGAGATACCCAGGGCTCTGGCACCGACACCACCCCGGACGGCTCTGGCTCGGGTGCCGATACCGGTTCCGACACCGACACCACCGTCTCCGCGAGCTGCGGCGACGGCAAGGTGGATGAGGGCGAGACCTGCGACGACGGCAACCGGACCGACGGCGATGGCTGCAACGCCTCCTGCTTCCTCGAGACCTGCGGCGACGGCGCCGTCAACGCCTCCTATGTTCGCGTTGATTTTGAGAGCCCTGTCGTCCGTAACCCCTTCGGTTCGGCCGGCCATGTCTGCTCGCAGGGCGCCACCTGCCCCGGCGAGACCTGCGATGTCTCCACCAACCCGACGGCGCCCGAGCATGGCATCTGCGAGGCCCTCGGCTACGACGCGGCTGTCTCTGCCACTTGGGGCAACGGCGCCCGCGTGCTCGGTGAGCCCAACCCCCGCGCCGCCAACTGGGCCTGCGATAACTACGACTGCGGGCAGGGCGCAGACCGCACCTCCACGGGCGACTGCCTCGACCGCGAGATGCTCGCCTCCATCACCTGCGTGAAGCTCGCGCAGGAGACCTGTGACGACGGCGCCGCCAACAGCGACACCGCCGCCGACAGCTGCCGCACCGACTGCACCGCCGCCCGCTGCGGCGACGGCGTGGTAGACACGGGCGAGACCTGCGACGACGGCAACACCGTGGCTGGCGACGGCTGCGCGCCCGCCTGCCGCCCCACCGTCTGCGGAGACGGCGTGCTCGACCCCGGCGAGGGCTGCGACGACGGCAACACCGTCGATACCGATGACTGCACCAACAGCTGCCAGAGCCCCCGCTGCGGCGACGGCGTCGTGAGCTCCACCTTCGGCAGCGAGATCTTCACCGCCCCCACCGTTACAGGCCCCACCGGCGCCACCGGCCACATCTGTGACGACGGCAGCGACTGCTTCGCCGGCACCTGCGACGTCTCGGGCGACGGCTCCGCCCCCGAGCATGGCATCTGCCAATCGCTCGGCTTCTCCCGCGCTGTCACCGTCACCTGGGGCGGCGGCCCCGGCGAGACCGATTCTGCAATGCCCCACGCCTACAACTGGGAGTGCTTCGACTACGTCTGCACGGCTTCCACGAATTCCTTCGACACCGACAACTGCAGCATCAGCGAGATGCTCGCCTCCATCACCTGCGAGGGCGGCATCCAGGAGCAGTGCGACCTCGCCGGCGACAACAGCAGCGCCCCCGACGCCACCTGCCGCCCCGACTGCACCGCCCAGCGCTGCGGTGACGGCGTGACCGACACGGGCGAGGCCTGTGACGACGGCAACCTCAACGAGTTCGATACCTGCACCTCCTCCTGTGAGAACATCATCTGCGGCGACGGCGTGATCAACGGCAGCGAGCTCTGCGATGACGGCCTGCTCAACAGCGACCTGCCCGACGGCATCTGCCGCACCGACTGCACCGTCCAGCGCTGCGGCGACAGCATCGTCGATACCGAGGAGCAGTGCGATGACGGCAACACCGTCAACACCGACGACTGCAGCAACGCCTGCACCACCCCCGTCTGCGGCGACGCCATCGTCCAGGCCGGCGAAGAGTGCGACGACGGCAACCTCGAAGACACCGACGCCTGCCGCGTCGGCTGCATCGCCGCCCGTTGCGGCGACGGCATCACCAACGCCGCCAGCGGCGCCCTGATCGCTCCCATCGTCACCGATCTCACCGGCACCACCGGCCATGTCTGCGACGATGGCGGCTCCTGCTTCGGCCCCTGCACCATCGACGTCTCGGAGAACGGCTCCGCCCCCGAGCACGGCATCTGCCAGTCGCTCGGCTTCGCCCGCGCTGAATCGGTCTCCTGGGGCGATGGCCCCGGCGAGGCCGACGCCGCCATGCCCCACGCCTTCAACTGGGTCTGCACCGACTTCGTCTGCGTGGTCTCCGAGTTCACCGGCACCACCGACAACTGCTCGTCCACGGAGATGCTCAACTCCATCACCTGCGTCGGCAGCGAGGCCTGCGACCTCGGCGACGCCAACAGCGACGCCCCCGACGCCCTCTGCCGCTCCAACTGCCAGCCGGCGCGCTGCGGCGACTCCATCCTCGACACCGGCGAGTTCTGTGACGACGGCAACAACGACGACAACGACGGCTGCACCAGCGTCTGCCAGCTCCCCTACTGCGGCGACGGCGTCGTGAGCATCGGTGAGGACTGCGATGACGGCAACACCGACGACTCCGACCTCTGCCTCACCAGCTGCATCGCCGCCAGCTGCGGCGACGCCATCATCAACAATGGCCGTACCACCCGCACCTTCACCGCGCCGCGTGTAACCAATCCCTTCGGCGAGACCGGCCCCGTCTGTCAGGTCGGCGCCACCTGCCCCGATGGCGGCTGTGACCTCGGCGACCTCCCCTTCGCACCCGAGCACGGCATCTGTGAGGCTCTTGGCTACGAGCGCGCCGACGCCGTCGTCTGGGGCGGCTCCACGGGCGCCGCTGTCGCCACCACCCCCCACGCGAGCAACTGGGGCTGCGACAACTTCGACTGCGCCCCCGGCACCGATTTCGAGGCCACCGACCTCTGCGGCGACACCCAGATGCTCGACACCATCACCTGCTCCAAGGCCATCGAGCAGTGCGACCTTGGCAGTGAGAACTCCCTCGCCTCCGACGCCACCTGCCGCCCCGACTGCCTCAACCAGCGCTGCGGCGACGGCGTGCGCGACACCGATGAGGTCTGCGACGACGGCAACGCCAACAACGGCGACCTCTGCACCAGCTCCTGCCAAGAGGCCTTCTGCGGCGACGGCTTCCGCCAGTCCGCAGCCGGCGAGCAGTGCGACGACGGCAACTTCCTCTCTGGCGACGGCTGCGACCCCGCCTGCCAGCGCGAGGCCGGCTCCTGCGCCATCCTCGTCGTCTCCGACCCCGGCGTACCCGCCGCCTCCATCACAGAGCTCCAGACCGTACTGCTGGATGCCTCGCTCCCCGCTGAGTTCGTCAGCAACACCGCGACCACCTTCTCCACCGCAGACAGCGTCCTGCTCTCCGGCTACTCCATCGTCATCCTCAACAAGTCCGACCGCGAGCTCAGCGCGGGCGAGCGCGTTGCCCTCGAGGACTTCCTCGCCGGCGGCGGCGTCTTCATCGCCACGGGCTACGACAGCCTCGGGAGCCCCACAGACGCTGTCCTCGCCGGCCTCCTCCGCATCACGACCACGGGCGATGCCTTCCCCGCCCCCGCCTGCGAGGTCACCGACAACAGCGACCTCGCCTTCGACGGAACCTACGGCACCTTCCCCCTCGGCTACACCTTCACTTCGCTCGGCGGAGACTTCGACGGCGCCAGCGCCTCTGCTGCGCTCGGCTCGCGCGAGCTTATCCGCATGGGCACCGCCGGCGGCACCACCTTCGCCAAGCTGACCGTCGCAGACAGCCTCCCCGGCACCGCCTACTACTGGAACGGAAACCAGAACTATAACGATTGGACGACGCCCTCCGCCTCCACCGACATGCAGGCGATGTTCCTGAACATGCTCGTCGGCTACTGCTTCTAGGCGATGATGACCGGCGCACTCACCGTTCCATCTCGGACGGTCCGCGCCGGATTCGGCCTCGCGCTGACGCTCCTCCTCGTCGGCGCCCCACCGGCTGCCGCCCATAACCCGGCGGTGCCGCTCGGCGTGCTCAGCGCAGGCCCGGAGCTCGGCCTCTGCGATGAGGCCGCCGGCGGAGACCTGCCGCTCCTCATCCGCACCAACATCGGCTTCGCCCGCGCACAGACCGACGGCACCTACGCCTTCGGCTGCCCCACGCTCTGGTCGGCCTCCGAAGGGGGCGCCACCCTCTCAGCCCGCGCCAGCTCCGGCCTGCTGGGCGTCATCGGCAACCAGCGCCTCTCGCGCTCCAGCGATGGCGGCTGCTCCTTCAACGAAGTGCCCGCGACCGGCGGGCGGCAGGCCTTCGATGTTGCCGCCGGCGCAGACGCGATCTGGTTCCTCGAGCGCGGCGGCGCCGACCCCGCGGAGAGCCGCCTCGGCCGCGCCACCGACTGCACAGACAGCCGCATCGCAGGGCCATGGACCGACACACTGCCCGACACCGTCCGCGAGGGCGCCTGCGGCAGCGACCGCTGCCTCTTTGTCTCGGGCGCCCGTCCCACGCCCTCACTCTGGTTTGCCCCCGTCACAGCGCTCGCCACCGCCATGGAGCAGGGCGCAGATGCGCAGCCGCTCTGGCAGCAGATCCCGCTCCCTGCAGACCTTGGCGCGCAGCGGCTCGCCGTCCGCGCCGCAGCCGACGGCCTCCTCTGGGTCGCGCTCACCTACGAGGGCGGCCGCGACCTGCTCCGCTTCCAGCAGGGCGGCGACGGCGCCTTCACCTTCGTCAAGCGCGACCCTGCGGTCGTCTTCGGCGCGACCGCCAGCGACGAGCTCCTCGGGCCCGTCACGGCCCAGGGCGCCTGGGTCGCAGCCGCCGGCACCCAGGTCTGGCTCCTCCCCCAAGGCATAGACCCCGCGCGCGCCTGGGTCTCTATCGCAGAGGCGCAGCTCTCCTGCCTCGACGCCATCAACGACACCCTCTTCGTCTGCAACAACTACTACGATGTGGCCCGCCTCAACCTCCCGCAGCCCGGGCAGCCGCTCACCTTCCACAGGGTCTTTGCTGTCGACCTGCTGCAGGGCCCCGACACCTCCTGTCTGCCCGACGATCAGGCCGCCGCCTGCGAGGCCGACTGGATCCACCTCGGTGGCGAGAATGCACTGCCGGTCGTGCCCGCCCGAACCTGCGCCTACGGCCGCCCGCCGCTCACCGCACCTCCGTCCCAACCCGAGACCCGCGATCAGGGGCTCCTTGCCTCAGCCTGCGAGCAGCCAGAGAACCTCTCGACGCAGCCCGGCTACGGCTGCGCCGTCGCTACGGGCACCAGCTCCCTCCTCGGACCGCTCCTCCTCCTCCTGCTCCGCCGCCGCCGCCTGCCCTCCGCATGAGCCGTGCTGTCTTCATCGCGATGGCGCTGCTCCTGCTGCCCCTCGGCCTGCTGCAGGCCGGCGAGGGCAGCGGCGCAGACCCTGCCCCGCCCGACCCCTGCGCCGCTCTGCGCGCGGAGGCAGAAGGCTGGCCCGAGCGCGGGCTCCCCTGGTCGGCCTATGGCACCATCGAGCGTGACGCACTCGTCGCCGCCCTCTGTGCAGGCGAACTCCAACCCGCCTACGCGGCAGAAGGGCTTCCTCTCTGCGCCGTGACAACCTTCCGCGAAGACCCCTTCATCGAGAGCGAAGGGATCCCGCTCTGGCTCAACCGGCTCCACGCCACCACCTCCGAGCAGACCCTCCTCGACCTCGCCCGTGTGCCGCCTAGCTCGCTCTGGACAGACAGCCTCCGCCTCGACCTGGCCCGCCGCATGGCCACCCCGGCCATCCTCGCCGTCGCGGTCGCCGCCCCCGTCGTCAGCAGCAGCTGCGACGATGGCGTCGACCTCCTCCTTGTCAGCCGCGACATGTGGAGCCTCCGCTTCATTGTGCGGCCCGAACTCGACGGCGACCAACTCACCCGCGCCACGCTCGGCGCCACCGAGAACAACCTCGCAGGCGAGCACCTCCAGCTCGCCGTCGTTGCCTACAAAGACCGCGACTTCTGGGAGCTCGGGCCGGTCATCCAGAAGCGCCGGATCGCCGGAACCATGCTCGCCGGCGGCCTCTCCGCCGCCGCCATCTTCACCCCGGCCCTCGACCTCGAACCGGGCTACCGCGCCAACGCCACGCTTGGGCGTCCCGTCGAGACCGCCGCCGACAGCCTCGGCTGGTCGCTCTCCGCCGCCGCGCAAGACCGCCTCTTCGCGATCTACGACGGCGCGCAGGTCGCACGCTTCGACAACCCCGAGACAGAGGCGGCCGAGGCTGTACAGGCCATCTGGCGCAGCGAGAGCAGCTCCGCCCTCTTCTCCACCACCTTCGCACGCGGCACCGTCTGGCGCCAGCTCTACACCCCCTATCTGAGCTGGTCGGAGGCCTCCTCGGAGCTTGCCTCCACCTCCGACGCCACGCTCCGCTCCGCCTTTCGGCGGCAGCTCCTCCCCGACGACGAGCGGCGCGTCGGCCCCGGGTTCCGCTGGACCCTCTTTGAGGCCCGCTACCGGAGCCTCCAAGACTACCGCCTCTTTGGCCTCTCCGAAGAGCTCCGCGACGGCCCTACCGTCACCCTCGATGCCTCCCTCAGCAACCCGCTGCTCGGCGCCACCCGTGCCACCCAAGACCTCTCCGCCGACCTCTCCTGGAACGCCGCTCCTCTCGGCGACGACCTTCTCCGGCTTGCTGCGGGCGGCGCGCTCGGCTTCGGCGACGGCCTCGAAAACACCGTCGGCTGGACCGAGCTCCGCGCTGTCACGCCGGCCGCCCTCGCAGGCCGCCTCCACCTCCGCGCAGGCTGGATCGAGCGCGGCCTCAACCGCGCGCGCCGCTACGAAACCCTTGGCGGCGACCAGGCCATGCGCGGCTTTGCCCCCTCCGCACTCCGCGCTGAGGGGCTCCTCCGCGCCAACCTCGAGTGGCGAAGCCTACCGCTCCGCTTCTTCGTCGCCCGCGTCGGCGCCGTCCTCTTCGTCGACGCTGCCACCGCCCGTGGCGAGGCCAACACCGACGACACCCTCCTCAGCGCAGGGCTGGGCTTTCGCTCCTTCGTCCCCCATGCGGCCTCCTTCATCTGGAGCGTCGACCTCGGATTCCCCCTGCTCACGGCTGGCCTCGTGGAGCAGGGCGATCCCATGCTCCATGTACGCATCGACCAGGCCTTCTAATCGCCGCTTCTTTGCCTCTGCGCCCGCTTCCTGCCACCCTCTGCGGCACCTCACTCCTCTGTGCCGGAAGCCATGGCTCTGCTCTCCGATCTCCCCTGTCGCTTCGGCAAGTTCGTCCTCATCGATCGCATCGGTCGAGGCGGCATGGCCGACGTCTTCCGCGGCATGCTCCAGGGCGCCGACGGCTTCACCAAAGAGTGCGCCGTCAAGGTCATCCTCCCCTCGCTCGCCGAAGACCCCCACTTCGTCCGCATGTTCATCGACGAGGCCCGCGTCGCTGTCTGGCTCAACCACCCGAACGTGGTCCAGATCTACGACCTCGGCCAAGTCGAAGGCCAGTACTTCATCGCCATGGAGTATGTCTCCGGCAAAGACCTCCTCGACCTCCTCGCAGCCCGCGCCCGAACCAAACTCCGCATCCCCGTCCCTGTCGCGCTCTACATCGTGATTCAGGTCCTGCGCGGCCTCGACTTCGCACACCACGCCACTAGCCCCATCGGTGAGCCGCTCACCATCGTCCATCGCGACGTCTCCCCCTCCAACATCCTCCTCTCCTACCAGGGGCTCGTGAAGGTGGCAGACTTCGGCATTGCCAAGTCGGGCCTCCAGAGCAACCTCACCGAGGGAGGGACCCACAAGGGAAAGATGGGCTACATGAGCCCCGAGCAGGTCACAGGAAACGATATCGACCTCCGCTCCGACCTCTTTGCGGCCGGCGTCGTCCTCTTCGAACTCCTCACGATGAGCCGGCTCTTCAAGGCGCCCAGCGACCTCGACGTCATGCTCAAAATCCGAGACGTGAGCATCACCGAGGAGCTCGCCCGACTCCGCGAAGTCCCCATCGCGCTGCGAGATATCGTCCTGCGCGCCCTCTCCAAGTCTGCCGACGAGCGCTTCGCCTCTGGCACCGACTTCGCAGACGCGCTGCAGGACTTCGCAGATCGCGACGCCCTTGAGCTTGGCCCCCACCTCCTCGCCAAGGTCCTCCAGGACACCTTCGCAGAGAGCGTCGTAGCCGAGGCCAAGCGGCGCAGGACCTCGCACGAGGCGCTGCCCGCGCCCGCACCCGCACCCGCCGCCCCCACCTTCCGATTCCGCGACGCGCAGGGCCAGGTCCACGGCCCCATGACCCTCCCCGAGCTGCACCGACTCCTCACCGCGACCCCCCACTCCGTGCACGAACGGGTCTCCGTCTCCGGCGGCCTCTGGCTCACGAGCGATGTCTTCCCCACCCTCTCCGGCATCCCGCGCGGCGTTGAACCAACCCTCGTCGGCGAGCCCGAGAACCTGCACTCCTTCAACTCCCTCCACCAGGACGGACCGCTCAATCGGGACTGGGAAGATCTCGCCCTCGCTGGCTTCAATCCCAAGCGGCAGAAGAAGGGGCGACAGGCCTCCGCCTCCGGCTCCTTCCCCGCCGCAGAGGCCCCGTCGCCCAGCGGAGACTCACTCGCCCTCGCCGTTGACTCCTCCATCCAGGCCATCCCAGCTTTCCCCGCGCGCGACAGCTTCGAGGGCTCCACCCGCGAGACCCTCCGCGGAAGCCTCTCCAGCGGAAGCATCGTACAGCTGCTCCACGCACTCTCCTCCCACAGACTCACCGGACGCCTCCGCCTCTGGCACAGCGACCGCACCATCTCCCTCCACGCCCGCGCAGGCAGCCTCCTCGTCATCGACTCCGAGTCACCCGACGCTCGCTTCGGTGGCTACCTCGTCGACCTCGACCTCATCTCACCCGAGCAGCTCTCCTACGCCCTCGTCCGTGCCGCCCGCTACGGCGGCCAGCTCGGCCACACCCTCGTCTCCGAGGGGGTCCTCTCCCCCCACACCCTCTTCACCGCGCTCTGTGATCGGCTCCGCGAAGACATCTTCGCCCACATCGGCGTCTCCGAGGGAATCTGGGTCTGGGAGCCCGACAAACAGGACGCCGGAAACGCCATGGAGGCCGGCTTTGACCTCGACCAGCTCATCGCCGCAGGCGTCAAGGAGCGATGCGCGCTCCCCTACCTCCGCAGCTATGTCTCCGAGCTCGAAGACCATCCCCTCGAAGCCACCACCACCGACGGCACCTTCGGCGGCGTACGCGTCTTCGGTCGCGCACTCCGCCTCGCCATGAACATCGGCCCGCGCGAGTCCATCGGCGACCTCCTCCGCCGCTTCACCGCCGACGGATGGAGCGAACTCGAGGTCCGCCAGATCCTCTTCTGGCTCATCGAGCGAGACGCCTTCCGCTTCGTCGGAGTGCCCTCCAGCCTGCGGCTGCTCGCACCCCGCTGACAGGCTACAGGCGGCTCGCCACCCGGTCTGCCAGCGCCTTCACCTTCTCCGCGTCACACAGCTTGACCGCGCAGGTGATGACAGCCACCGAACGGCTCGCCTTGTGATGAAAGGCGTAGTGGACCGTCTCGCCAAACTCACCGAAGAAGGCCTCGTCGGCCACGGGTGTCGTGTCTGCCGTCGCAGCGATGTAGGTCTCCTTCAACCGTACAAATCGGCTGCCCGCCTGCCTTGCCTCCAGCGGCCGCCATACCTGCACCGAAGCACCGAACATCGACTCATTGCCGATCCGGAGCGCATTGTAGGTCGGGCTCGGCGCGACGCCGTCTAGCACCTGCTCCGACAGCACCTCCTCATACTTCGTCATCTCGCGGATGTCGGCACGCGTCAGAAGCTCGCTCACAGCGAGCGGCTCCGGAGGCGTCAGCCCCACCACGCTACGGAGTGCCGAGATCTCCTCCGGTGACAGCTCCCGAACAGGCTCCTCCGTGGGGTCTGCCGGCTTCGCAGCCACCTTCTCCGGCGCCGCCGCCGCGCTCCCGCTCGAAGCAGGCTCGCCCGAACCGGTGCTCGCCTCTTCCGTCGACTTGGAGCAACCGCTCGCCAGTAGAAGCAAAAAGCAGAGCCCTGCGGGCAAACAACGATTCAATCCCATCATCACAGACTCGTCAGCAGGGGAGGGCGCAACAGTTCTGCGCCGCATTCTATTCGACTCACTCGCATGCGCAAGCAACCAGACCTGCCCGCACACCTACTTCTTGCGATGCAGCTGCTCCGCCAGCTCCGCCTCGCTCACCAGACCCCGCGCCAACAGCGCCCGAACCAGCGCCCGCAGGAGCTCATCCGAACCCGCCTGCCGAACCGCCCGCGCCGCGACCTCTGCCCGGCTCACCGCCCCGTTGTCGCCAAGGCTCAGCAGGAAGGGCGACGACACCTGCCCCGCCGGCATGCTCTCAGAAGAAAAGGGATCGGAGGCCGGCGCGGGCCGCTCCGGGAGCGCCGTCGTCTCCAACTCAATGCTCCCCTCGTCCAGAACCACATCGATGGGACCCTGACGCATCGGCTGGCCCGCTCCCCGATGCGCCCGCTCGGCATCGCCCCGCGACATCAGCCCCGACCCCAGCGCCGGAGAGGCCTGCGCCGTAAGCTTTGCCACGCCTGCTCCCTCGGCAAACCGAAAGGGCGCCACCTCCACCTTCGGAGCAGCCACAACGGCGCCTCTACGAAGCCGACGAAAGACCTCCGTCAGGTCGAGCGGCCCCACCAGAATCGTCGTAACAGCGCCACTCCAGAGCTCACTGGCGATGCGAAGTGCCTCGCTGTCCGTCGGGTCCTCCATCGCCAGAAACAGCCGCCCCTCTTCGAGCGAGATCGGCACAAACCGGTACTGCTCCATCATTGACTGCGGATAGATCTTCACCAGCTCCGCCGGCGCCGCAAACCCCTTCAGCGATACCGCCTTCACGCCGAGCAGCTTGGCCGCAATCCGAACCGCCGTCTCCTCCTCCACCGCGCGAGACTCCACCGCCGCCCGATAGACCGAGGTCTGCCGTGACAACGCCAGCACGCCAAGCTGGCGCACCTGAACCTCTGTGAGCAGCGAACGCTCCAGCAGCACTGCTCCGAATCTCTGGTCGTCTATCATCTCACCGTCCCGTTACGCCCAGCGGCTCCGCCTCGATCCCGCGCGGCACATGGAGCTCGAACAGCACCTCGTCCAGCTCCACACCCAGCTGAGCGCTACCAACCTCCACCAGCACCTGCGTCTTCTCCTGCGGCAACTCCAGCTCCAGACGCCGCGACAGCGTCACCTGCTGCGCCCCGTCCGAAACCTCGAACGGCGCAGCCGTCGTCACCCGCAGCCAAACCCGCCCCGCACCATCCGTCACCCGCAGCGCCAGCAGCGACCCGCTCCCATGACGCAGCCAGAGCTCCTGCAGCGACCCATCGTCCGCCGTCCGCGACAACCGGTAGCCGCCAAGCCGCTCGTCCCACGCCATCGTCCAATTGTCGTCCTCCGACAGCGCCGGCGGCCCACCCATCAGCAGCCGCACCAGGTCGGGTGCCGTCAGCGGAATCCGCGTCAGCGCAGCGATGTTGGAGGCCGTCGCAGCCCCGGTCAGAAACCGCCCCGCCTGCAGGTCATAGAGCGATAGCCGGCCGCCGTCGCAGGCCACCACAGAGAGCGACGTATCGAGCGGAGAGAGCGTCTCAAACCGGAACCGGTCCGGCATCTGCGCCACAACCACCTGACGCGCCTTCACACGCTCGCCCGAAGCGTAGACCTCCACCGTGCTCCGCATCCGAAGCGTCCGCATCGGGTTCGCATTTCCCTCCACGACAGCGAGCAGCGACGCCACCGATCCATAGGCATCAGGCGGCGCCGCAATCCTCGCGGCCCCGCAACCGCCCAGCCAGCCCGACAGCAGCAGCGCCGCCGCCAGACCGAACCAAACCCTGCTCAACTGCTGTGCCATCAACGCCATGCCGCCATCCTGATCCATCCCGCACAGGCTGTCAAAACCGCCTGCTCTCGACACGGTCGGCGAAGGCTCCTAGCAGGAAACCCTGCCCGCCAGTCTATGAGTTGCCCGTTTGGAATCCCCCGACGCACCCATCAAGTTCGGACGCTACGAACTCCTCCGCCTCCTCGCGCGCGGCGGCATGGGCGAAGTCTACCTCGCACGCATGCAGGGCGCCTCCGGCTGGCAGAAGCAGCTCGTCATCAAGCGCATGCTCCCCCACCTCGCAGAAGACCCGGCATTTGCCCGCCGCTTCCTCGAAGAGGCCCGTATCTCCACCAGCCTCTCGCACGGCAACCTCGTCCCCGTCTTCGATGTCGGCGAGCACGACGGAGCCCTCTTCCTCGCCATGGACCATGTGGACGGCTGGGACCTCCGCGCCATCCACCGCGCCGAACTCGCCCGTAGCGCACGCCTCCCCGACCAGCTCGCCCTCTTCATCGTCGCCGAAATCTGCCGTGGCCTCGCCTATGTCCACAACCGGCGCGACGAGCAGGGCAGACGCCTCGGCCTCGTCCACCGCGATGTCTCGCCCTCCAACATCCTCATCTCACGCGACGGCGAGGCCAAGCTCGTCGACTTCGGCATTGCCATCGCGCCCGACCAGGCCGTCCGAACCGCAACCGGCGAGCTCCGCGGAAAACTCGCCTACATGAGCCCCGAACAGGCACGCGGCGAGCGGCTCGACCACCGCAGCGACATCTACTCGCTCGGCGTCGTCCTCTACGAACTCCTTACAGGCGAGAGACCCGTCTCCACAGGCTCCGACATGGAGGTCCTCGCCCGCGTGCAGCGCGGCGAACACCGGCCCATCACCGACCTCCGCGACGACCTCCCCACAGGCCTCGCACAACTCGTCGAACGGGCCATCGCCACCAGCCCAGACGACCGCTTCGAAGAGGTCGACGAACTCCTCCTCGGCCTCATGCGCCTGCTCTTCAGCGAGACGGGGCCGGTGACCCACGCCCTCCTCGCACGCCACCTCGGACGCATCATGGCGGAGCCTGCGGCCGCGGCAGGCATGAGCCTCAACGACCTCCTCAATGCCCAGCTCGATGAGGCCGCACAGAGCCAGTCCGGCGCCCGCCACCTCACCCCCTCGCGCCCCACAGGCAGCGACCGCTCGGTACGCTCTGCGCCACCCTCGTCGCCCCGTCCCGACCCCGCCTCCATCACCCGCACCCGCGCTCTCTCCCCTGCGCCACCGCCCGCGCGGAGCCGCCTCTGGTTCGCCGTGATCGCGCTCGC
>CANKLS010000030.1 GCA_947483645.1 Bradymonadales bacterium
CCGTCGGAGAACCGCGTCACGCTCTGCATCTCGAGCCAGGTCGGTTGCGCGATGAACTGTCAGTTCTGCCTTACTGGCAAGATGGGCCTTCGCGGCCATCTCAGCACCGCAGAGATTGTGGACCAGGTGGCCCAGACCCGCCGCATGTTCGAGGCGGAGGGTCACATCTCCAACATCGTCTTCATGGGCATGGGCGAACCGCTCCATAACCCCGACAATGTCATCCCTGCGACGCAGATTCTCATCGACGGTGCGGGCCTCGGACTCAGCCACCGCAAGGTGACTGTCTCCACCTCCGGGCTCGTTCCCGAGATAAAGCGGCTCGGGCAGCAGTCCGATGCCAAGCTGGCGGTGAGCCTCAACGCCACCACCGACGAGATGCGCGACTGGCTGATGCCCATCAACCGCAAGTATCCGCTGGCGGTGCTCATGGAGGCCCTGCGCGAGTTTCCGCTCCGCAACGGCGACCGCATCACGCTTGAGTATGTGATGCTGAAGGATGTGAACGACAGCCTCGACGATGCCCGTCGCATCGTGAAGCTGATTGAGAAGGTGCCCTGCAAGGTCAACCTCATCCCCTTCAATCCGCACGAAGGGACCGAGTTCCAGACCTCGCCGCGCGAGCGGGTGGAGGCCTTCCGGACCTTCCTCGCCTCCAAGCATGTGCACACGACCATTCGCGAGACCCGCGGAGACGACCGCATGGCCGCCTGCGGACAGCTCGGCCGTCCGGGCGAGAAGATGCCCAAGCGCATGGCCCCGCCCGCTGCGATGGCAGACGTGTTGGGGCTGACGGCGGCGACGAGCGCGAGCCCGCGCGAGAACTAGGTCAACGGTCGCTCGAACGCGTGACGCTTCTGCTTGAACCGGAAGGCTCGCATGGGCTACCTGCTTCGCAGCCATCCATGCTGTCTGCCTTTCGTCTTTTGGAGCGCTCATGTCTCGCAATCTCGGCCGCATCTCGCGCCTGCTTCTCGCCTCTCTTGCCCTTTCATTCGCTGCCTGTGGCGACGACACGAAGACCTCTACGGAGACGGTTGGCGACACCTCCGCGGACACGGGCGGCTCGGGCGCCGACACCTCCGCGGACACGGGCGGTTCGGGCGCAGACACCTCCGCAGACACCGAAGGCTCTGCCGACCTCGGCCCCTGCCCAGGCACCATCTCCTGCGTCGATGAGCGCAGCGGTCGCGCCCGTCTCGCCATCTGCACCGACGCCGGCTACCAGCCTGGCACCACCTGCGAGCCCTCCACGGTTACGACCGGCGAGTTCTGCTGCATCGCCCCCTTCGCCTGCGCGACCAACCAGGATTGCGAAGACAACCGCATCGCGGAGGAGGTCTGCCCCGACACCCGCTACCCCTGCATCTGCCTGCCCGACACAGGCAAGTGTGTGACGGGCGTCTGCGCCAGCGCCGCAGATTGCGGCGAGAGCGAAATCTGCGCCGAGGGCCGCTGCCAGACTCCGCCGGTCGCGACCGGACTCGTTGCCCGCATCGTGACGCCCGACTCGCTGGTGGCTGCGACCGAGAGCATCCAGCTCTGGGCCGTCGCCGTCGACCCGGCCAACCCGGAGATCACAAACCCCAATGCTGAGATCATCTGGGACACCACCGCCGGCACCGGCACCGTCGACCTCGACGGCCTCTTCACCGCCGCCGAGACTGGCGGCTCGACCACCGTCCGCGCCCGCGTTGCCGACAACGCTGCCGACAGCGGCGACACCGTCAACATCAAGACGCTCGCCGCATCGGCCTCGGGCGAGGGCATCCGCGTGACCCTCGTAGACGAGAGCAGCCGGTCGCCGCTTACCGGAGCGACCGTGGTCGTCATCAAGGACGGCCTGTCGACCACGGGCACGACCGATGCGCTCGGCTCCTACGCCACGGGTGTTGAGCCGCCTGCAGACATCCATGTCTTCCCCGCCGGTCACGCCTATGTCTCGCTCTTCGGCGTGCAGGGCTCGACGGCGATGGTCTCGACGCCGCCCAGCACCCGCGCCGAAATCCAAGAGATCCGCGACGGCTATGTCTGCCCCGACACCGGCATCGTCGACACCACCAACTGTGGCGGTGCGGGGCAGTCGCCCTGCCTCTGCTACCAGCTCGACCAGGTCGATGTGGTCAAGGGCGTGCCGGCCTTTGGGCGGGTCGCCAACGATGGCGAACTCGGCGTCTCCATCAACGGCTTCGCGCTCGGCAACTCGCTGCTCGACCTCAACTTCGACCTCATCGTCGGCCCCTCCATCGACCGCGTCTTCCCGGAGGGTTCGCCCATCCCGCTTGAAGACGCGGCCTCGATTCCCTCCGGCGTCACGCTCTACTTCAACGGCCGCCCGCTGGTAGACAGCTTCATCGCGACCGCGCCGCAGGGCACCCGCACCCTCTGGAGCGTCGGTGGTCTCATCTCGCTCTCGCGCAACCCCAGCCTGCTGCCCAGCATCATCCAGCAGGTCGGCGGTAGCGCCACCGACATCGGCTCCATCATCGCAGTCGTCCTCCCGCTCCTCCAAGACTTCTACAGCGGCGTGAAGACCGGCATCGACATGAACAGCGCCGGAACCTTCCCGGTCCGCGACCCTGGCGCCGCGCTCAACGTCCCCACGCAGCGCCGCATGGAGGTCACGCTCCCCTCGCTCGCCGGCATCTCCTCTGCCAACCCCGACACCGTTATCATCCTCGGCGGCGCGCTTGTCCCCGGCGAGGGCTTCGTCCCGCTGGGCATCACCGCCGGCGCCGATAAGACCCGCTCCGTCGATGTCCCCGATGGCAGCGTCGATGGCGACCCCTCCACGCCCGCGACCCCAAACGACCCGCTTATCCTGACGCTCGCGCCCATCCACGGCGGCATCCTGACGCCGGGCACCAAGTATATGATCGCCAACGTCGCGCTCCTCCTCGGCAAGGTCGACGGCGGCCCCCGCGAACTCTCCTCCGGCCAGGTACACATCTTCGACGCCGACGCGCTGCCCACCCAGCTCGACCTCTCTGCGCGGCCCTTCTCCGGCGCCGTCAGCAACGCCACCTGGGATGCGGCCACCCGCACGCTCTCCTTCACCGCCGGCCGCGGCGCCTCAGACATCACCCGCGCCGTCTTCAAGAACAACCGGGACCAGCTCTGGATCGCCTATGGCGAGGGTGCGGGCAGCTACACCATGCCGCCGGCGCCTGACACCTTCGACGACCGGACGACCGGCACCGTGACCGTGGTCGGCGTCGACCTCCGCGACAGCGACGGCATCACCTTGCAGAGCCTCATCGGTGCTCGCGGCCCGGCCCTTACCGAGCTCTTCGAGCATGTCTCCTCCTTCAGCATCCTGGGCCTCTAGTCCGTCATGCTGAACTTCGACTTCACCGACCTGCTTGCCCCGCGCGGACCGATTTCGGCAGAGCGGTTTGAGGCGCTGGGCACCCGCGCAGCCGCCGCTCAGCTCCAGTTCGCCGCCTTCGCAGGCGAGCAGGGCGTTCGCTTCACCCACCTGCCGCTGCTGGATGTCTCCGACATCGAGGCCGTTGCGGAGGGGGTGCGCGCCAACTTCGACCACCTCGTGGTCATCGGCATCGGCGGCTCGTCGCTCGGCGGAAGGGCCCTCTACCAGGCGCTCTCCACACCCCGCGGCCGCAAGACGGAGCGCGGCGGCTGCAAGCTCTGGTTCCTCGAGAATGTGGATGGCAGCGACATCGAGGACCTCCTCGACCTGCTCCCGCTCGACCGCACAGCCTTCAATGTCATCACCAAGAGCGGCACCACCATCGAGACGATGGGCTCCTTCTTCGTGGTGCGCGAGCGGCTCCTCGCAGCCTTCGGCGAAGAGGGCTACCGGGCCCGCATGGTCGCAACGACAGACCCCGCCGCCGGTGAACTCCGCAAACTGGTCGACCGCGAAGGGCTGACCTCGCTGCCCGTCCCACCGGGCGTTGGCGGCCGCTTCTCGGTCCTCACCGCCGTTGGCCTGCTCCCACTCGCTGCCGCAGGCGTCGACATCCGCGCGCTGCTCCGCGGTGCAGCGGACGCCCGTGCCAACGCGCTCGCAGCATCCGACAATGTCGCGCTCGACTTCGCCCGCGCCCACGTCGCGCTGGTTGAGGCCGGCGTGACCGACCTCGTCTTCATGCCCTACGCCCAGGTACTCTCGGACACCTCGCTCTGGTTCGTCCAGCTCTGGGCAGAGAGCCTCGGCAAGCAGCGCCCCGATGGAACCCGCGTGGGTCCGACGCCCATCGCAGCGGTTGGCGCCGTCGACCAGCACAGCCAACTCCAGCTCTTCATGGAGGGGCCTGCCAACAAGACCGTCTGCTTCGTCGATGCCGGTCCCAACAGCAGCCTCCGCGTCCCTGCCTTCGGCGACGCCTGCCCGCCGCTCGCCCACCTCGCCGGCCGCACCTTCGATGAACTCCGACAGGCCGAGCTCCGCGGCGTGCGCGCAGGTCTCATCGAGGCCGGTCGCGGCGTCTCGACCATCACGATTCCGGCTGTCACAGCTGAGACGATGGGGGCCCTTATCTTCCTCCTCGAGTCCGCCACCGCGATGGCCGGCTGGATGCTCGGCGTAGAGCCCTTCGACCAGCCAGGTGTTGAGGCAGGGAAGCGCTTCGCGCACGGGCTCCTAGGCCAGGCCTCCTATGCGCAGTGGGCCGAGCGGGCGCAGGCCTTCGAGTCCGGCGACCGCAAGACCTCAGGGTTCTAAGCCGCACCCCGCTTTGCGGCTGAAGCCTGCCGGACTCGGCCCGTCGCATCCATTCGTTCAACATCCGAGGCATCGTGAGCACAAAGAGCACAGGAACGGAGACAACTCCGGTACTCTTTACTGGCCGGCACCAGCGCCTCGCCTCCGACAGCGGCTCCTTCGTCGTCATCGCGGGGAGCGAACTGGGGCGGCGCTATCCATTGCCCGCCGCCGAAGCCCGCATCGGCCGCGCCTCCATCAACGAGATTGTCGTCGATGACCGCTCCATCTCGCGTACCCACGCCCGCGTCTTTCCCACGCCGGAAGGCTTTGTCATTGAGGACCTCGCCAGCACCAATGGCCTCCTCATCAACGAGATTGCGACAACGCGGAAGGTCCTCTGCGACGGCGACATCGTCAAACTCGGGCGCACAGTCCTCAAGTACCTGACCAACACCAACCTCGAGGTGGACTACCACACCGAGGTCTACAAACTCTCGACCACCGATGCGCTCTCGGGCTGCTACAACAAGCGCTACCTTCTCAACCAGCTCGAGCGCGACCTGTCACGGGCGGTCCGCTACAAGCGCAGCCTCTCGGTCATCCTCTTCGACATCGACCACTTCAAATTCCTCAACGACACCCTCGGCCACATCGCCGGCGACGCAGCCCTGGTGACCGTCGCGCAGCGGGTCCGAGATGTCATCCGCCGTGCAGACACGCTCGCCCGCTACGGTGGTGAGGAGTTCGTGGTCGTCGCGCCCGAGGTCGACGGCCCGCAGGCCATCCTCATCGGAGAGAAGCTCCGGCTCGCCGTCGCCGAGCGGCCCATCCTCATTTCCGACGAGCCAACGCTGCTCACGGTCTCTGTCGGCGTTGCAGACATGGAGAGCTACGCCGACGCCATGCGCCAGCGTGGAGACGACCCCCGCACCGCACTGCCAGACCCCCACCTGCTCCTGCGCCTCGCAGACGAGCGAATGTATGAGGCAAAGCAGGCCGGCCGTAACTGCGTCCGCTACGAGCCCGCGAACCGCTGAGCAGCGGCTAGGGAATCGTGTGGAACTTGATCATGTTGGTCGGGGTTCCGCGGCCGACCGGAACGCCGAGCACGATGATGACGTGACGGCCATGTTCGCAGAGCTGCTCGGCGAGCATAGTCTTCTCCACCTGTGCGATGAGCGCATCGGTCTCGGTGCGGAGCTCACAGAGCACGGGGTGGGTGCCCCAGCAGAGTGCCGCCCGGTTGTAGGTGCTACGCGATGGCGTGAAGGAGACAATCAGCTTGGAGGGGCGGAAGGTCTTGATGAGCCGCGGCGTGCGCCCCGAGGTGCTGAAGCAGCAGATGGCATTCACGTTCAGCTCCTCTGCAGCAATCGCTGCCGCCTTCGCGATGGCATGCGAGAAGGGCCGGATTTCGGTCGTGCTGAGCTGCTGCGGGCCATGCTTGAGGAAGGGGCTGGCCTCCGCCTCGCGGACGATGCGGTCCATGAAGGCGACCGCTTCAATGGGATACTTGCCCGAGGCGGTCTCGCCGCTGAGCATGACCGCGTCGGTGCCGTCGAAGACCGCGTTGGCAACGTCGGAGGCTTCGGCGCGGGTAGGGCGCGGGTTGAAGGTCATCGAGTCGAGCATCTGCGTGGCGGTGATGCTGATCTTGCCCAGCGACATCGCCAGCGCGATCGCCTGCTTCTGGATGATGGGCACCTGCTCCGGCGGCATCTCCACACCGAGGTCGCCTCGGGCAACCATGATGCCGTCGGAGGCCATCACAATCTCACGCAGATTGGAGACCGCCTGCGGCTTCTCAATCTTGGCGATGATCTCGGGCGACGACTCTCCACGGGGCAGCAGGCTGCGGAGCTGGTGAATGTCGAGCGCGCTCCGGACGAAGGAGAGGGCGATGTAGTCTACGCCGGCCTTGATGCCCCAGTCGAGGTCTTCGCGGTCCTTCGGCGTCAGCGACGGAATCGAGACCGGCGTGTTCGGCAGGTTGATGCCCTTGCGGTCCTTGAGCGTACCGCCGACCACCACGATGGTGTCGACCCAGCCCTCGCCGGTCGCGGTTACCGCGAGGTGGAGCAGGCCGTCATCCAGGAGGATGCTGTCGCCGGGGTGCACGTCCTGCCAGATGAGGTCGTAAGACACGCTCGCCATTGTCTCGTTGCCGAGCATGGTCTCGGTCACGAGACGAAAGGGGGCGCCGGGGACCAGCGGAACGCCGCCGTTTTCGAACTTGCCGACACGAATCTTGGGCCCCTGAAGGTCCTGCAGCACTGCGATGGGCTGGCGCATCCGAGCAGAGACTGCGCGAATCATCTCCAGCATGCGGCCATGGTCTTCGTGGCTGCCATGGCTGAAGTTGAGCCGCGCCACATTCATCCCTGCCTCAATCAGCGCCTCAATGCGCTCCTCGGTCTGCGTGGACGGACCCATCGTGCAGACAATCTTGGCGCGGCGGCCTACGGCAATCGAAGTCTTCATTCGTTTCCTTGTTTACTCGGCAAAGTAGCAGACCGTTGTCGTGTCTGCCTGATCAGCAACATCAAAAAAGGCCAAGCGGCGGGCGTCTATCTGGTTGCGCGCGACGGTGTCGATACGCGGACAGAAGGCGGTCTTGGCCATACAGAAGTAGGCACCGCCGGCGGCAGGGTTCGGGTCCTGCATGCAGGTGGAGTAGCTCGGGCAGTCCGCGGCCGCGCCGCAGTCCGCGGCGCAATAGGAAACCGTATTGCCGGCGAGGCTGCGGGTAAGGCATCGGCCGCCCACGCACTCGGCGTCGGAGCTGCAATCGGCACCGATGGGCTTGACGGCTGCAGGCCAGCATGCGGGCCGCCAGACCGCACGATCGGTCGGCCGCGCGTGGGTCGGAAGTTCAGTGCAGGCAAAGCCAGCGCCGCCGCAGGCCGCGCCCGGGAGTTGGTCTGCAGTGCAGCCGCCTCGGACGACACAGAGGTCGGCACCGCCAAAGCTCCCTGTCACGCCAAAGTCGACACAGAGTTCGCCGGTCGGGTCGCAGCCGTTGGTCATGCAGTCGACCGTCGAGCAGTAGCCGCCGGTGAGGGCTACGGACAAGCACCCCGCAGTAAGGTCGGCACCGTCAGCGCCGCAGAGGCAGCTCCCGCCGAGGCAGTCGGTTCTCGAGGTGCAGGTGGAGGCGGTGACGCTTCCGGCGGAACGGCAAACGCCGCTGACGCACCGGCCACCGCTCGGGCATGGGGTGCGCAGGTCGATGGTGCCGTCGGCGCGACAGGTCACGGCCGTGCGATAGTCGGCACATTGCGAGGTGTTCGGCGGGCAGTCGGCCTCGGTCGCGCACTCACCGGAGAGGCAGGGTCGGCACTCGGCCAGGCCGCTGCTGTCGTCGCAGATCTGCCCGTCGCTGCAGATGGTCGTGTTGACCCGGTTGCCGCAGCGTCCGCAGGTCTCAAAGGAGAGCCTGTCGGCGGTGCAGCGAATGGTGCGGGAATCGCACTCGCCGGCCAGCCCGTCGGGGCAGATCTCGGAGAGGGCATCGGGCTCGATGGCTGTGTCTTCCGGCGTGGTGTCCACGACGGTGTCGGCAGTATCGTTGCCGCTATCGGGCACGACCGCAGTGTCGCTGCCGCTGTCACGCGCATCGTACGCTCCCGTATCTTCCGGCTCCGGTGATGTCGCAGAGGCGCAACCGGCCAGCAGCAGGCCAGCCAGAGCCGACCGCCACGCAGCACGGCGAGGAGAGGTCATCGCGTGAAGTCCACATAGAGGTAACCCTCTCGCGCTTCGGTCACGAACCGGGCGGGCGCGAGCAGCGAGATGACGACATCGGTTGTCCCCTCCGGCCCACGCTTGGTGTCGATGGCTGCGACCTCGCGCCCGAAGGCCGAAGTGTCGATGGTGCGGCTGAGGTTCCGGTGCGAGATTACAGGCACCTTGAGGCGGACGGTAACGGAGAGGCCGTCCGGCGCCGCGATGACCTCATACGGCGCGTCGTGATCGGTGCGCACAAAGACCCGCGTCACAAGGTCGAGGGGCTGGAAGCCGATCCAGTTCAGCGCGTTCGTCTTGCCCTTGCCGGTTGCACCCGGGCTCCGGCCGGGGATGACACCCTGATAGATCAGGGCGGCTGAAATCGGCAGCATCGCACTGTCGCCCACCTCATCCGATGACCCGCCATAGGCTCCTCCAACGGTCACGCGGTCATTGACGAAGGGCTGTGGCGCCCCATCTGCGGCGGCGGGCGCGGTCGCGCCAGCTCCGGCAGGCGCAGCAGGAGCCGCGGGCGGTGCGGCAGGCGCGGCCGTCAGAATCGACTGGCTCTGGCCGGGGCTCGAGAAGCGGCTCTGGACCTGGACGCCCTCCGCGGGCGCCCCCCACATGGACTGCGCTGCGGCCAGTGCCGGAGCGGCAGTTACAACCAGAAGGAACAGAAACGGGGCAGGGATAACTCGCATCGCGACGCTCTCCAGACAGGGTCGGAACGCCTCCGCTCTAGGCCACCAACCGAGGGCGGGCAAGTATTGCTACGAGGTGCACAGAACCGACGGGCGGCGGGGCTTGTTCGTTGACGAAGGGCCGCTGCCGTTGCTAGTCAACGGCACCGCAATACCGCTGAGTGTGGCGCGTCTCCCCGATGCGTCCCCGCTCTCGATTGTCCTGGAGAACCCATGCAACGCCGCTCCTTCGGTCCCATCGCTCTCTCGCTCGCGCTCCTTGCCGCGGCACCTTTGCTTGTCTCCTTCGTGCCCAGCGCCGCAGCAGCGGCGCCGAAGCTCTCGCCCGCCGCAGCCCGAGAGGCCGAACTCACTCCGGCCGTCCAGACGGGTCTCGCCAGCACCGACGCCAGCGCCCAGTCGTGGGCCATCCGCGCCGGCGCTCGTCTCAAAGAGCGCACCATTCAGACCGCCGTCGTGAATGGCCTCACGAACACCAATGGCACCGTCCGTCTCGCAGCGGCCCTCGCGGTCCTCGACAGCAAGAACGGCGGCAAGGCCCGAGATGCACAAGCTATCTTCGTCAACGAGATCGCCACGGGTGACGCAGCCACCCGCATGCTGATCCTCGACCGACTGCTCCTCCGTCTGAATGAAAGCGACCGTGCGAGCGTCATCGACCGTGCGCTCAAGGCGGCAACCGAGGCGAACATCAGGGGGCAGATCATCAACCACCTTGCCCGCCGCACAGAGCCAAAGCTCTTCGCGCTTCTCGACCGCTTCGTCGGCATGAACGACGCGGCCGAACGGGTCATCTATCTTACCGAAATCCGTCGCATCGGCCGCCCCAACGCCCTTCGCTTCGTGCAGGCGCTGGTCAAGTCCAAGGATGCCGCCAAGCAGAAGGAGGGCGCTGAACTGGCCATCGCCATCAACAGCCTCGAGATGCGGGCCGCCATCGAGCCGCTCCTCAAGAGCGCCGACGCCTCGCTCGCCCAGCGGGTCGGATTCCACCTCGCTAAGTCAGGCAACGCGCCGGCCGGCGAGCTCGTCCGCGACCTCGCACTCAACGAGAGTGCCGATGTCGCACTCCGGCTCCAGTCCATGGCAATGCTGCGTGACAACGTTCGCGGTGCCATCGACTTCGACAAGTTCAAGGCCCTCCTCGACGACAAGACCCGCTCGCCGGAGTTCGTAAAGGCAGTCTACGAGGTGCTCGGCGCAGCCCGAAACGGCGCCTCCGTCGCGTTCCTCGACGGGATGTTCAATGATGCCCGGTTTGGTGAGGACGTTCAGCATGCCCTCTACGGCTACGCATTTTCGGGCCGTCCGGAGCTTTTGGAACCCCTCAGAGGGGAGGTGGAAGGGAAGGGAATCACTGATGTCCGCATCGCCGCCGTCCAGGGCCTTGGTCACATCGGTGGTGAGGCTGCAACCAAGGCGCTCCTCTTCCAGCTCCGCAAGGAGCGGGTCATGGAGGTCAAACTCGCCATCGTCCGCGCTCTCGGCGACACCCAACTCGCCATCGCAGCCAAACCTCTCACCTATCTCTTCGCGGAGCAGAACGAGGCCCTCTCGCTCGCCGCCGTTGAGGCGCTGGTGAAGCTCGGCTCAAACGAGGTTTCCACCGAGGTGGAGATTCTCATCAACCAGGCCCGAAGCCCCAAGGTCAAATGGGCCGCGACCATCGCGCTGGTCAAACTCGACCCCGCACTCGGCCGCATCAGGCTCCTTGGCGCGCTCGAGCGGCCCCCCGAGAGCTTCCTCGAAGACATCAAGTCGCTCCCCGAGGCGCTTCGGAACGAAGTGGACGAGAACCTTGTCCAGAACCCCGACCAGCTCCTCGCAGACGCGGCCCTCTTCCGCATCCTGAAGCGCGAAGATGGCGGCTACTCCGTCCTCCGAGACTATGTTGCCGGTGCCCCCTCTGCCACGCTCCGCAAGCAGGCGATTGCGGTCGTCACTGCCGCCGGCAAGCCCGAAGATGCAGACGCATTCAAGAAGCTCTCCGAGCAGGCCGACCGCAGCATTCGCCTCCTCGGATTCTCCGCGCTTGCAGACCTCGCCGATCCAGCCAACGAGACCTATTTCCGCGGCTACATCAACCACGCCGACGAGGCCATGCGCTGCATTGCTGCCTACGCCCTCCTCGGTCTCCCGCTCCCCAAGCCCTCCCGCTAACCAACGGCGGCCTCAAGGGGCATCATGTTTCAGGTAGAACGGCTGACCCGCTCCTTCGGCGGCCGAACCCTCTTCCGCGACCTCGACTGGCAGCTCAGGCCCGGAGCGCGCATTGGTCTCGTCGGCCCCAACGGCGCAGGCAAGACCACCCTGTTCCGCATTATCGCAGGCGAGATGGAGCCCGACTCCGGCCGCCTCAGCGCGCCAGCCGGCTCCACCGTCGGCCTCCTCCCGCAGGAGATCGGCCACATGGACGACCTCTCCGTCCTCGACTACGCCCTCCGCGGCCGCGTCGAACTCATCGAGGCCGAGTTCAAGATGGAGGCCCTCACGGCCAGCATCGACACGCTCCGCAACACGGGCGCCACAGAGGCCCAGATGCAGGCCGTCACCGACGAACTCGGCACCGTCCAGGAGCGCTACCAGGCCCGAGGCGGCTACACCTTCCGCGCCGACGCCTCCATCATCCTCCGCGGCCTCGGCTTCCCTACCAGCCGCTTCACGCAGCGCGCCCCCGAACTCTCCGGCGGCTGGCGCGTCCGCCTCGCGCTCGCCCGACTGCTCGTCCAGCGCCCCACCGTCCTCCTCCTCGACGAACCGACCAACAACCTCGACCTCCCTAGCGTCGAGTGGCTCGAAAACTTCCTCTACGGCTACGACGGAACCGTCGTCCTCATCTCGCACGACCGCTACTTCCTCAACCGCATATGCACCGAGGTCGCAGCCTTCGACCCCGACGGATTCAAGGTCTACCCGGGCAACTTCGACGACTACGTCGAGGCCCGCACCATCCGCCTCGAAGATATTCTCAAGCAGAAAGAGGGCCAGGATCGCGCCATCCGCGAGACCGAAAAGTTCATCGAGCGCTTCCGCTCCAAGGCCACCAAGGCCAAGCAGGTGCAGAGCCGCATCAAGCAGCTCGAGAAGGTCGACCGAATCGAGGTCGTCAAGCAGCGCCGCTCCATCGCCTTCAGCTTCCCGCCCGCGCCGCCCTCCGGCAAAATCGCGCTCCGCGTAAAGCATGTGGCCAAGAGCTACGGCAACCTCGAGGTCTACCGCGACGTCGACATCGAGGTAGAGCGGGGCGAGCGCATCGTCATCGTCGGACCCAACGGCGCCGGTAAGTCCACGCTGCTCAAACTGGTCGCCTCCGTCATGGCGCCCGACAAGGGCAGCATCGAGCTCGGCCACAACGTCGTCCTCTCCTACTTCGCGCAGCACCAGGTAGAGTCGCTCTCGCTCGGCAACACGCTGCTCGAGGAGTTGGAGGCCCACGCCCCCTTCGACGCCATCCCCAGCTGTCGCGGAATCCTCGGCGCCTTCCTCTTCTCGGGCGACGACGCCAAGAAGAAGATTTCGGTGCTGAGCGGCGGTGAGCGCAACCGGGCCGCACTCGCCAAGATGCTGCTCCGGCCGAGCAACCTGCTGCTCCTCGACGAACCCACGAACCACCTCGACATGGAGAGCTGCGAGGTGCTCCTCGACGCGCTCGACGGCTACGAGGGTACCATCATCGTCGTTAGCCACGACCGCCACTTCATCAACGCGCTCGCCACCCGCGTCGTCCACCTCGAGGAGGGGACGATGATCTCCTACCCGGGCGACTACGAATACTACGCCTACAAGCGGAACGAAGAGGCGGTAGCGTCACAGTCCGCTCAGCCCGTCGCCGATACCGGCGCGGCCGCGAGCGGCGCCAACCGCAAAGATGAACGCCGCCGTGCAGCCGAGCTCCGGCAGGAGGCCGGCAAGAAGACGCGCGACCTCAAACAGTCCATCACCAAGCTCGAAGCCGCCATCAGCGCGCACGAGACCAAGATTGTCGAAATCGAGGCGCTTCTCTCCGATCCCACAAACTACCAGACGGGCCGCCACGACTTTGCCAAGCTCGGCCGCGACCTTACCCGCGAACGCGCTGGCCTAGACACCGCCATGGAGAGGTGGACCGACGAGGGCGCGAGGCTCGAAGTGCTCGAGCGCGAGCTCCGCGAGAGCGGCTAACCGAGCAGCGGCAGACGCCCAGGCGCAGCACCCATGTGCCAGGGAAGGTCGCTCCAGCAGGGCAGGTCGAAGGCAACGAACTTTGCCGCCGCACCGACCTCGATGCGGCCATGGTCCGCAAGGCCGAGCACATCTGCCGGCACCCGCGTCACGCCGCGGAGCGCCTCTGCAGGGGTCAACTTGAGCAGCGAGCAGCCGAGCGAGACGGTCAAGGCGAGATCGTCGCCGTTGGCGCTGCCCGGGTTGTAGTCGGTCGAGAGCGCAACCTCGACGCCGGCCTCGATGAGCGCACGCGCCTTGGGGCGGTCGGGCAGGTCGAGGTGGATGGTCACCAGCGGCAACAGCACCGCAGCCGAGCCGGCTGCCGCCATCGCTGCAAAGTCCTCGGCGCGGGCATGCTCCAGGTGGTCGGCAGACCGTGCGCCGAGCTCCGCCGCGAGCATCGTCCCGCCCGTGTGGGCCAGCTCCTCGCTGTGGGCGCGGAGTGCGAAGCCGAGCGCCTTGGCGCGGGTCAGGATGGCGCGCGACTCCTCCACCGTGAAGGCTCCGCGGTCGCAGAAGACATCCACCTGCTCGGCAAGCCCCAGTCGGGCAACCTCGGGCAGCAGCCGGTCGCAGACCATCGTCACATAGTCGGTACGGCGCTCGTGATACTCCGGCGGCACCACATGGGCAGCCAGGCAGGTTGCGACGATGCGGAGCTGCGGCAGCGCACGCGCCGCTTCGCGGATGATGCGCAGGTGGCGGAGCTCCTCGTCGTAGTCGAGGCCGTAGCCAGTCTTGACCTCCACGGCGCCAACGCCCTGCGCAGCGAACCGCTCGAGGCGGGCGATGAGGCTAGCCAGCAGCGCCTCGTCGGACGCCTCGCGGGTCTGGCGCACCGTGCTTGAGATACCGCCGCCGGCCTCCAGAATCTCAGCATACCCAAGCCCGGCATTGCGCCGCGCAAAATCCGGGGCACGGCTGCCTGCAAAAATGGCGTGCGTGTGGCACTCCACCCAGGCCGGCATCAGCACATCAAAGAGCTCAGGCTGCCCAAACCCGTCGGGGCAGGTCACGGCCGGCCCAACCCAGACCACGCGCCCCGCCTCGACACAGACGGCGCCGTCACGCAACAACCCGACCAGCACCTCCTCGCGACCGACATCGCCGACGGGACCGCGGAGCGCTGCCGCCGGCGGACCGGCCATGGTGAGCAGGTCGCGCGCAATCAGGCAGCGGCGCCCGCTCACGACTGCGGGCTCACATGCCGGTGCGGAACCTTCACACCGTGCGCGTCTGCGAAGGCGTTCGCCTCCTCGTATCCCGCATCTGCGTGACGCAAGACGCCCATGCCGGGGTCGGAGGTCAGCACGCGTGACAGACGGGCATCGGCGTCGGCCGAGCCGTCGGCCAGCGCGACCATGCCCGAGTGGATGCTGTAGCCGATGCCCACGCCGCCGCCGTGGTGGAGGCTAACCCAGGCCGCGCCATTGACAGCGTTGACCAAGGCGTTGAGCAGCGGCCAGTCGGCGATGGCGTCGGAGCCATCCTTCATTGCCTCGGTCTCCCGGTTGGGGCTCGCCACCGAACCGCAGTCCAGGTGGTCGCGGCCAATCACCAGCGGCGCGCTCACCTTGCCCTGGCGGACCAACTCGTTGAAGCGCAGTCCTGCAGCCTCGCGCTCCCCATAGCCGAGCCAGCAGATGCGGGCAGGGAGCCCCTGAAAGGCAATCTTCTCTCCCGCCAGCCGGATCCACCGCTGCAACATCTCGTTCTCGGGGAAGAGCTCGGCGATGGCCTTGTCGGTCACGGCGATGTCGTTCGGGTCGCCCGACAGCGCAACCCAGCGGAAGGGCCCCTTGCCCTCGCAGAAGAGCGGTCGGATGTAGGCCGGCACAAAGCCCGGAATCTTGAAGGCATCGGTGATGCCGTAGTCCTTGGCCCACTGACGGATGTTGTTGCCGTAGTCGAAGGCCACCGAGCCAAGCGCCTGCAGGTCGAGCATCGCCCGCACATGGGCGGCCATCGAGGCGTAGGCGCGCTGCTTGTAGCCCTCGGGGTCGGCGGCGCGGAGCAGGTCGGCCTCGGCGAGCGTCATGCCGGCAGGGATGTAGCCGACCATCGGATCGTGCGCTGCGGTCTGGTCGGTGACCATGTCGGGCACAACGCCGCGGCGGACCAGCTCGGGCAGCACCTCTGCGGCGTTGCCGAGCAGGCCAACGGAGACAGGGTTCCGGCTCTCTGTCGCCTCCTTCATCCAGGCGAGCGCCTCGTCCAGGCTGTCGGTCCAGCGGTCGAGGTAGCGGGTCGCGATGCGTCGCTCGATGTGCTCCTTGCGAATCTCCACCGCCAGGCAGCTCGCCCCCGCCATCGTCGCGGCCAGGGGCTGCGCGCCACCCATGCCGCCAAGACCAGCCGTCAGCACCCACCGGTTGGTCAGGTCGCCACCGAAGTGCACCTTGCCTGCGGCGGCGAAGGTCTCGAAGGTCCCCTGCACGATCCCCTGCGTGCCGATGTAGATCCAGGAGCCTGCGGTCATCTGGCCGAACATGGTCAGGCCGGCCCGTTCAAGCTCGTTGAACTTCTCCCAGGTCGCCCAGTGCGGCACCAGGTTGGAGTTGGCGATGAGCACCTTCGGCGCCATCTCATGCGTCCGCAGAATGCCGACCGCCTTGCCCGACTGCACCAGCAGCGTCTCGTTGTTCTCGAGCGAACGCAGCGAAGCCACGATACGATCAAAGGCTGGCCAGTTGCGCGCCGCCTTGCCCGAACCGCCATAGACGACCAGGTCTTGCGGCCGCTCGGCCACGTCGGGGTCGAGGTTGTTCATGAGCATGCGGAGGGCAGCCTCCTGCATCCAGCCTTTGCATGAAATCTCGGGGCCGCGGGGTGCGCGGATAACGCGGGGCTCGCTCATGAAAAACTCATAACATCAAAGAGGCCGCTAGCAGAGCAGGGCGCTGGTAGACGAAACAAAGAACTAGAGTGCGTCTACGAAGTAGAACTCAAGTCTAAGATTTACTGTGCCTTTGTCGGCTGTCGCAGCCGAAAAACCAATCTTCTTGATGGCGTTGCCGACGCAGGTCTCGAGGTCGCGGTTGGCCAGCGATGAGTGGCGCTTCACCACCTCGACCGCCTTGCCCTGCTTGTTCACGGTGACCTCAAAGAGCATGTCGCCAACCCGCGTGAACTGGTCCCGCCCCATGTTGTCCGAGTAGCACTTCTGGATAGGGGCGGCGGCCTTCTCCACAGCGGCCTTCACCTGATCGCGGTCCGACACGGTCAACCCGTTCGCCGTCGCCGACTTCACCGTCACGCGGGCCTCACGACGAGCCCGGTCCGGATTCGATGCGACGGTAGCGATGAGCTTGCCCTCGCTGTCGACGACGAAGACGTTGTCCGCGCCGCCGAGGTAGAGCTCGCTCTTGCCGTCGCCGTTGAGGTCGGCAGCGACCGCCGAATAGATGGCGCCGGGCAGGTTGATGGTGCCGACCATCGCGGCATTGCGCTCAATGACAACCGCGCCGTCTGCCTGACGCACGGTGATATCTCCACCCAGCGTCTCGATGGGCTCGCTGCCGTTGACCCGACCAGCCTGACCGGCCTCGTCCACACCCTGCTTCATCTCCGACTCGGGCGCCTCGCCCTCGCGCTCCACAAATTTGGAGTCGGGCTCGGCGTCGGGATCGAAG
>CANKLS010000031.1 GCA_947483645.1 Bradymonadales bacterium
CATCGCCGGACTCCGCAAGCTCGTCGCAAAGGGCATCATCAAGCCCGGTGAGTCCGTCGCCGCCATCCTCACAGGACACCTCCTCAAAGACCCCGACGCCGTCGTCGACTACCACGCTGCAGAACCCTCCCCAGACCGACCTCACGCCAACCGCCCGATCAGGGTCCAAGGCAGCCTCGATGAGGTCATTGCTCTCCTCCGCAGCTAGCCCGCTTCGCCCCTCACACGCTTGCGTCTCGCCCAAAATCCGTTAGGCAAGAGAGCCTCAAATCATACCGCCTTCCAACCGCAGGCAGACCATGTCCCAGCAAGAATCCTCCGAGCGCAAGCCGGTCCTCAACGACTCCGCGCTCCTCTTCGCCGCCGTCTGGTTCGGGCTCCCCACCGTCCTCCTCCTCGTCGGAGAATTCTTCGGCGTCCCGGGCATGGTCAACCACTGGGTCAATCAGCTCGTCGGCGGTTGAGTCGCGTCGCTCGCCACCTCCGCGAGCCGCCACACGATTTGAGTTAAGGCAACGCAAATGGCCATGTTCGATGCCGTTCGAAAGGGTTTCAAGAACGCCGTCCATGTCTTCGAAGGAAAGCGCGAGCTGACCGAAGAGAACATCGAAGAGGCCCTCAAGGCGATCCGCCTCTCCCTCTTCGAAGCCGACGTAAACTTCCAGGTGGTCAAGCGCTTCCTCGCGGCCGTCAAAGAGAAGGCGCTCGGCGAAATCGTCCAGGTCCGGATCAAGGACGGTGGCAAGACCCTCCGCGCCTCACCCGGCGATGTCTTCATCAAGATCTGCCACGACGAACTCGAGGCCCTCATGGGCCCCGTCGACACTGGCCTCACCTTCGTTCAGGGCCGCCTCGGACCCACCATCATCATGATGGTCGGCCTCCAGGGAGCCGGCAAAACCACCACCACCGGCAAGCTCGCACGCTTCGTCGAACGCCACCACCAGAAGAAGCCCCTCCTCGTCGCCGCAGACGTCTACCGTCCCGCCGCCATCGAGCAGCTTCAGGTCCTCGGCAAGCGGCTCAACATCCCCGTCTACGCCGAGCCCGGTGGCAACCCGCCCGACATCGCCGAGCGCGCAGTCGCCCAGGCCAAGGCCGACGGAAACGACGTCGTCATCATCGACACCGCAGGCCGCCTCGCGGTCGACGACCTCCTCATGTCCGAGCTCGAAGAGATCGTTGCACGCGTGAAGCCGCACAACATCCTCCTCGTCGTCGACGCCATGATCGGCCAGGACGCCGTCAACACCGCCAAGGAGTTCAACGACCGCATTGAACTCGATGGTTTCATCATGACCAAGCTCGATGGCGACGCACGCGGTGGCGCGGCGCTCTCCATCAAAGAGGTCACCAAGAAGCCCATCAAGTTCATCGGCCTCGGCGAGGGCATGGAGACCCTCCAAGAGTTCCAGCCCGCCGGCTTCGCCGACCGCATCCTCGGCATGGGCGACATCCGCTCCCTCGTCAGCCGCATCGAGAATGTCGTCACCGAAGACGAGATGAAGTCCCGCGAGTCCGACGCCGCACGCATGATGTCCGGCCAGTTCGACCTCAACGACTTCCTCTCCCAGATCCGCATGATCAAAAAGATGGGCTCGCTCGGCGAGATCGTCGAGATGATGCCCTTCGCCAGCGCACTCCCCGAGGGCTTCTCGGTCGACGACAACGAGCTCGTCCGCATCGAGGCCCTCATCCAGTCCATGACCCCCGATGAGCGCCGCAACCCCGCCCTCGTCGGCAACCAGGTCACCCGCCAGCGCCGCATCGCCAAGGGCTCGGGCCGCAAGCTCGAAGAGGTCACCGACCTCGTCCAGCGCTTCAACATGATGAAGCAGGTCATGGGCGCCCTCTCCGGAAACACCGGCGGCTTCCTCAGCCAGATCCCCGGCTTCAAGCAGCTCAGCGCTCTCAAGAACCTCAAGAACCTCGACATGGGCTCGCTCCTCGGCGGCATGGGCGGAAAGGGCCCCGGCGGCTTCCCCGGCATGGGCGGCTTCCCCGGCATGGGCGGCGGCGGAATGCCCAACATGGCCAGCCTCGAGCAGATGTTCGCTGGCATGCAGCAGCAACAGCAGCCACAGCAGCCCAAACTCCCCAAGGGCTTCAACATGCCCGGCGTCCGCGCGGTCTCAGAAGCAGAGGCCAACCGGGGCAACGCCGAGTTCGAGCGCGAGAAGCGTCGCAAGCTCGCCGCCAAACTCGCCAAAAAGAAGAACCGCTAGATGGAGCCCCACGCGCCGGCTGCAAACGCCTGGCCCGTGCACTGCACCGTTCACCCCGGCCGCAGCGCCGCCGCCTTCTGCACCGTCTGCAAGCTCTCCTTCGCAGGCCTCTTCCTCGCGGTCCGACCCGACGGCCGCGCCATCTGCCACAACTGCGCCCGCGACCAGGGGGGCATGCTCTACGCAGACGCCACCCGCACCACCCACGACCCCCTCGCCTCGCGCGGCATCATCTCGGTGCTGGGAGCCCTCCTCCTCCGCCCTTCCGATGCGCTCTCCTCACGCTTCTCCGGAGCCGTCGCCCCCGCGCTCGGCATGAGCTTTGTCGCCTCCCTCATCGGATACGCCTCCTGGGTCTTCTGGATTCTCCTTCTCGTCCGGGAGCAGATCCTCACCCTCGCGCAGCAGCGACTCGGCACTGCGATCGAAGAAGACCTCCTCGTCACAGGGCTCTGGCTCAGCGTCCCCATCCTCGCGCTCGTCCGCACCGCCGTGGCCCCCATCTTCGTCCACATCGGCGCACGCCTCGCAGGCGCCCCCGAAGACTCTCTCCGCGCCAATGTCCGCGCTACGGCCCTCTCCTCCGTCTCGCTCCTGCTCGTCGCCATCCCGGCCCTCGGCGCCTTCCTCGCGCTCATCGTCGGCGTCCGCGCGATGCTCAACTTCCTGCGGGCGAAGTATGACTTCTCCTACCCGCGCGCGACCCTCGCTCTGCTCCCCTTCCTGCTGCTCTACCTGCTCATCGGCCCGCTCGGCTGACGAGAGGTTAGCGCACCCGGAAGAGTACCGCTGTGAGATACCGGCACTCCGGCATCGCAGCCACGTAGGGGTGATCGCCGGCATGGCCGCGCACGCCAACCACATCTACCCGACGCCCAAGCCGCACAGCCGCGTCGCCGGCCGAGTTCAGGATGGAACCCTCGCCCAGCACCGAACTGCAGGAGCTGACAAGCACCAGTCCGTCGGGCGCTGCCACGCGGAAGGCCTCCACACAGAGCGAGGTCTGCTTCCCCTCGCCTGCCTCTGCGGAGTTCCGATCGGGTGCCAGCTTCGGCGGGTCGAGCGAGATCAGGTCAAACCGGTCCCCCTTGTCGAATGCGCGCCGCAGCCGGTTCTCCACCTTGTCGCTGACCCACTCCGTCCGCTCTGACAGACCGTTCCCTGCCGAGTTGCGGCGCGCCGCAGCGACAGCACCCTCGGAGCTATCCACACCGAGCACAGACAGGGCCCCTGCGCGGGCCGCAGCGAGCCCGAACCCCCCCGAGAAGCAGAAGGCGTCGAACACCCGAGCACCCTTCGCCAACTCGGCAAACCAGGCCCGGTTCTCCCGCTGATCGCAGTAGTGGCCCGTCTTCTGCTGGCTCCGCGGCGACCAAATGTAGCGAAGCCCGAGCTCGTTCACCCAGAGCTCCTCCGGCGCCTCACCAAAGGCCGCCTCATCCACCGCCGCATAGCCCTCGCGATCCGCAAAGGTCGCGTCGTTCCGGTGCCACAGCCATGCCAGCCCCGCCTCCTTCCGGAGCGCCTCCACGATGCAGCCCAGGTAGGGGCCGAGGACCGCGCTAGACAGATGCATCAGCGCCCCGTCGCCATAGCGGTCTACCGACAGACCAGGCAGCCCATCGCCATCCGCGTTCACCAGCCGGTAGCTATCCGTCGCAGCCGACGGCAGCCCGAGCCGCCGCCGCAGCGCAACGGCCGATGCCACCCGCTCCTGCCAGAAGGCATCGGGCAGCGTCGCTCCCTCAAAGGGCCAGACGGGGCCGATGCCCAGAAGCCGGATCCGAAGCGCCGATCGCGGACTCCAGAGACCAAAGTCGAGCACCTGGTCCCGCGAGTCGCGGAGCTCGACCACGGTGCCGGCCGACAGCTCCTCGAGCTGATGCGCGAGCGCACCGGAGAAGACCCAACGGTGGCCTGCCCAGAAGGGGCGAGCCTTGCGATCTGCCAGAACGGCAACGGGACCCGAGAACTGTGCCATGCGTGAGGCTCCAACGAAAAAGGCGGCCCCCGAAAGAGGTCCGCCTTGACGATCCAGACCTCCAGAAGAGGTCGATGGAAGAGGTGATTAGCGCTTCGAGTACTGGAAGCGACGACGAGCAGCCATGCGACCGTACTTCTTACGCTCCTTGCCACGGGAGTCGCGGGTGAGGCAACCGGTCGGCTTGAGGGTGGCGCGAAGCTCAGCGTCGAACTCGAGGAGAGCGCGCGAGATGCCGTGACGGATGGCGCCGGCCTGACCCGACTTTCCACCGCCAACAACCTTGGCAAAAACATCGAACTTGCCGAGCATGTCGACGAACTCGAGGGGCTGCTTGAGCAGCATCACAGAGGTCGGACGACGGAAGTAGTCGTCAACGGTCTCACGGTTGACCACGATCACACCCGTGCCGGGCTTGAGGGTGACGCGAGCGGATGCGGTCTTGCGGCGGCCAACGGCGCGCCATGAAGTCGAAGCTGCCATCAAGGGCTCCAGGTCAGATTGCTCTATTAAGCGTTGGTAGAAAGTTGGAACGGCGTCGGGTTCTGCGCCTGATGCGGATGATCAGGGCCAGCATAGACCTTGAGCTTGCCAAGCACCTGACGACCCAGCGGGTTCTTCGGGAGCATGCCCTGAACCGCATTCTGGAAGATCCGCTCAGGGTGCTTGATAAGAAGATCGCGTGCAGCAACCTCACGAAGACCGCCCGGGTACTGCGTGTGGTGACGGTACAGCTTGTCCTTCCACTTCGCGCCGGTCAGAACCACCTTGTCGGCGTTGATCGCCACGACAAAATCGCCCGTGTCTGCGTTCGGCGTGAAAGACGGCTTCGTCTTGCCACGCAGAATCATCGCAACCTGCGCCGCTGCGCGACCAACCGTCGCTCCGGCCAGATCAACCAGAATCCACTGGCGATCCGCTTCCTCTCGAGTGATGTACAGAGTTCTCATCGTGCGCCCATACCTTCGATGGTCAGTCCCGCACCGAACGACTTCAAGACCGAAGTTCGGGGTGTGGGGGGAGGCGAACTAGGCGATTTGACAGTCCGATGTCAAGTCCCCAACGCCCTCAACCACGGTACTTTCGAAGGTAGTCAGCTGCCTGAACACCCCACTCCGATCCGCCGTCCTCAGACACAAGACGCTCCAACTCCGAAACCGCCGCGGCCCCGTCTCCCAACAAAACATAGCTCAGCGCCAGCAGATACCGACCCTCCGAACGCAACCCCGACGTCGGATACCGCGTCAACATCTCCGATAGCCGCCGCGCTGCTGCCAGCGCGTTCGATCGATCCAGGTAGAACTTCCCCACATACAACTCGTGCGCCGCCAACCGATCCGTCACAACGCCGAGCATCCGATCCGCCTCAGGACGCAGCGCCGAATCGGGACGACCCTTCACGAACCGGGTCAGCGCACCAAAGGCCTCCTTCGCCGAAACAAGCTCTCGCTCATGCGCCGGCGGCATCACAAACCACTCGCCAGGCATCTGCTGGTAGGCGCAACGCGCCGCCGCCAACTCCGCCTCTTCCGCCTTTGCATGGGTCGGACGCTTCTGCGCAAACCGCCGGTAGGCGTCGGCCGCCAGCAGATAGCTCCCCTCCTCAAAATACAGATCACCAAGCCGGTACTCTGCGAGCGCTCCATACGGAGACATCGCGAACTGCTCCGAGATCTCCGTTAGCAGGTTCCGCGCCCCCTCATACTCGCCACGATCCAGCGCTCGCTCGGCGCGCTCGTAGGCAGCCTGAGCCTCCTCTCCGTAGTTTGCAGGCTTCACCGGCGCGCCGCCGCACCCCACCATCAACATGCTCACCGCCAGAACGACGACCGACATCCAACGCATTCGCATCGCAACTCGCCTTACGGGTCCGGCTGCAACCGGAGCTGCCTGCCGTTCCTCTCGACCAACGAGGCCACCATACTCCGCATCACATCAATGTCGAACAGCTTGTCGAGGTAGCCATTCGTTGCCTCCAGTCAGCCGCAGGACTACCCTCGGAACAACTCCCAAAGCAGCTCGCGATCGCTCGCCGAATCGTCGGCCACCAGTATCTTCGGAAGGCTCGTGTCGCCCATGTTGAACACCTCGCATCTCGCGCCGTTTCTGCTCCTCACGACACGACGTCTCCACGTTTCGCTCGCCCTCCTCCTCGCCCTCACAGCCTGCGAACCCGACGAGCCCGACCCCTGCACCATCGACGCCTTCGGCTGTGTCTCCAACTTCGAGACCCTGCCTACGGATCAGAGCTGCACCACCGTCGAGCCCCTCTCCGTGACGGTCGGCTGGGGCGACTCCAGCTTCCACACCTTCGCGGACGGCACACCCGAGGTCCACAACGGCATTCAGGGCGGCCAGCACATCTTCGCCTCCTTCCGCGCCTCGGGCGCAGAGCTCGACGAGGTCCCCATGGTCGAACTCCGCCTCTTCAGCTTCGGCCCCGTCGGCCCGCAGGACTGTACCGACGAGGTGCTGTCACGCCGCCAGTGGGACCCCGCCTCTCTCCCGGCCGACGCTCTCACCGGCGACTTCGACCCCGCACCCGACGGCACGCCCATCATCCTCGGCTACACGCCCATCAACCTCGAGGGGCTCCCCGCCTTCGGACCCAGCCGTTGCCTTACCATCGGCTCCGAGCGCCAACTCCTCGTCGACGCCACGCCCGAACAGGCCGCCAGCGGCAGCCTGGAGACAAACTCCATCCTCCTCCAGCTCCCCTTCTCCAGCAGCCCCGGCGTCCTCGTCGTGGCCACCCTGCGCGACCCCTGCGGAGAGACCGCACAGGCCAACGTCCCCGCGAGCCTCCCCCGCTAGCGGAAGGTCATCGCAGACCGGCCGAGAAGCCGCATCAAATCGCGGAGCAGCGCGTCCGACGAGGCGACCCGCGACGTCGTGGGCAGGTGCACCTCAAGCTCACCGATCGGGTGCTTCACAACCACCGAGAGCGAACAGGGGCCCGGGTGACGAATCACCAACGATTGAAGCTGGGCGATGAAGGCCAAAGCGATTTACTCCACACATCCCTGAGTCCGGCTGTCATATTTTCGCTATTCCTCCAACGTACCATCGCCGAACGGGCGTTCAATATCCGGAAGCGGCAGCAACCCACCAACCGGTGGCGCATCGTGTGCATCGAACCTCCCCTCGACGGTTCGTCGACCGACTCCTTGGACTTCCAGTCACGGATGCATGCTTGGTGTCCGGAGAGCATGGGTCAGTTGTCTGATTCTAAATTTATTATTTGATATCAAGAACCGCGACCAGTCAGCTCTTCCGTACAATGAATTTGAGATAACTTTAGGCCGGCCGATATTAGCGAATCGGGCGTTCGAACAACCTCGCGTCTGCCGAGCAGTCACCCGAACGGCGCGGAGCCGAAAGTATTGAGAGCCGACATCGAAACATCGCGTTTAAGAGGCGAACATGGCGCTTGACATAGAATTCCTCTCCATTCACTATCTCACCTTGCGCTCGTGGTCAGCCATAACTGCCATCGCAAGAGACAAGTGACAAATCATCGAATACTCGAGCGGTCGAGTTATCTGAGTAGTCGTAAACAGGTGAAACCCGTTGGCAAGTTGACGAAAAGTGCTGACCAGACCAAACACTCAACCAGCGAGATGGAGGAGAATCATGATAAATGCACGTGAGATAGCGAGCGAATATTGTGCGGATGGTATCGAACATGGATCGTACCTCGCGCATCCATTCAAGCAGTCACGTCCTCAAATGCAATCGTGGCGGGCGGCGAGCCGGGCGCTCGCCGGGTTCGTCGTGGGGGCCGCCCTCTCGGCAGGGATGCCAGCCTTCGCGAACGCGCGGGCCAGCGGGGCAGCCGCCGAGCAAGCTGAGGGCGAACTGAAGGAGATGGCGCTTCACGTGAAGGAGTTGGCTGACGCGCTGCGCGATCAAGCGGACCTGCTCGCGGAAATGACAGAGGCGATTCGCAAGCGAGCCGAGTTGCTGGAGCAGGAGGGCGGGCCGGAGTTCAAGGCGTTGATTCAGGAGGCCCGAGGCAACGCAGATGCAGCCAAGGGAGACGCCGAATGGGCGGTGCTGCAGATCGATTCGCGGCAACTTGACCGCAAACCAGACGAGTACTGGCAACAGCCAGACGTGGCGGCGCTCTACGACGCAGACGTCTCTGCAATGCTCGCTGAGATCGCCAAAGCCCTGTCAGAAGAGCGGCTTCGCTCAGCGCTTGAGGAGCTGGCACTGCTGCGCCGGCAGGCGCTGGAGCAGATGGGTCTGGTGCCGATGCTGTGGCCGGCGGAGCCGCGGGTGGGTCAACCGCTTTTTGTGAGTTGCACCGCGGGCGCCAATCCGATTCTGCGGTTTTCGTCAGGAACGATCTCGTTCGCACCAGCCGACGCCGTGGAATTCAGCGCGGGTGATCCAATCGTTGTGCCGCAGCGTCCGGGATATCTCAGGGTCCGGTGTGAGCTGCCGGATGGACACCTCGGTGAGGTTGCGGTGACGGTACGACCCGGACCCGCCGCGGCGACCTTTGCGACCGAAGCGTCAACGGGCCTCGAAGAGCTGACCGTGGAGGCAGGCGAAACATTCGATGTGTCTTGCGACGCACTCGACGCGGCCGGCTGGCTCGTCCCGTATGACGAGGCTCGCGGCCGGCTCTCGACCACTGCACAGCCAGGGGAATGCCAAATCGTCGAAAACCGGATGAGCATTGATCGCGTCGGCAGCTGGCGCGTCTATTGTGGAGACGGCGAGCTACTTCAGCACCCGCTCCAGGTGAACGTGATCCCGGCGTTCTCGCAAGGGATTTCGGCGAGGGTAGTGACCCGGCAGGCCGAGCAGCCAGGATGGTTTTGGGCGTCGGCCCTCGCGGCGGACCGCTATGGTAATGGCGTCGATTCGGTGTCCCCGGATCTACGCCTCACCTTTGAGGACGTTTCGGGTGCGCCGCTTGGCGTGGGCGGCCCGGTGGCGTTCGCAGATGTGGTGGGGATCCAGACTGCGTTTGACCCCACCATCCCGCGACTCTTCTATACGGGCGACACGCATGTTCAGACCATTATGCGTGCAGACCTACCGTGGGAAGGTGGGAGCGAGGGCGGCGTGTGCCCCCCGCCAAACCTCCCGGATTTTGCGGCGTGGGGCATCAAGGAGTTTCCATTTACGCCGTCGGTCCACGACGTTGAGCGCCCGCAGTATTACCCGCCGATCGGTGGGCAGTTCCCGGACCATCATCGCCCTCGCCCCGTCTGCGCGGCTCCTGCGTTTGGGCAGGCGCTTCGGGTGACCTTCGCAGGAGATGACGCCACGGAGCTGGTGCCCGTTTCGATCGCCTATCCTCGAGGGATGGAGGTCGTGAACCCTCGCCTCACGATGAAGTTCGACAACGATCACGGCTCGACGCTGATCAGGCGTGTATCGGGAGTACCCGGCGAAGGCGAGTTCACGGCGGAGTTGGAGGGGCCGTTCTGGAACATTCACGCTCAGGTGCGGCCAGCGTACGGGCTAAATCGGCTGATTGCGAACGTGACGTTCACCTACCGCGGGCAGGAGTATGTGGACCAGGTGCTTTGTCCGTTCAGCGCATCTCCCGCCACCGTGGCAAGTCATGACTCCACCGACCCGGCCCTGAGAGACGTGATGGCCGTCCGTCTCAATGGTCGTCTCTTCTTTGAAGGCGACGACCCGCGCAGGCCCGACCGTTTTGACAGCTCGGTGGAGACAATGCTTGCGGCACGTTTTGGCGCCGATGAGACGACGGAGGACATGACGAAGCAGATACTTTATGAGGCCCAGAGCGAGCTTAGGAGTGTTGCCTTAAACCGGGACGTTTCTCGCGACCGTCCGTGGGCCGCCCCCGCCGTGGAGGTCACGACGGCGCCGAGCGCGCACTTTGCAGAACTCGTTGCGGATCGAGATCTTTCGCTCGATGATCTGATCAATGAAGAGGGTCTGGAGGACGGGGCTCTGATGGCGTTGGAACGGCTCGTTCCGGAGGTCGCTGCCATGCTGCGAACGGACCCTGCACGCATGGACGAGGTGAATCGTGCCCTGAACATCCGCCACGACATGACGAGCATGAAATCGCATGTACGGCGGGGCACGCTTGACCGATGGACGACAGCGAACCGGCCGTCGATCAAGACCGCGCTGCTCGTTGCGCCAGACGAACTGACTCAGTCGTCCGACCTGTTTCGTCCCCACTCGTTTGTGGGCATTGGCTCGGCCAGCGTTGGCTCCGTGAAAGGCGTGTGGGGAGACGGCGATGGGTTCCTCGTGTCATTGGCACGCGCTTTGGATTGGGTCATTGGATGGGGGGTCTTCTACTCGCCACTCTTGGCCGGGACGGACTACGCGGACTTCGTTGACTCCTTTCTCACCGAGGGCGGGCTTGAGACCTACGAGCGGCGATTGATCAAGGTGCAACTCCAGGCGACGGCGATAAAGACAGCAAGGCTGATCGCATTGAAACTGAACGACAAACTGCTCACGCCGCCCACGGTTCCAGTTTGTCTGATTCGCGACACCGACACCAGGGTGCCGCGACGTTGTTCGGAATCCGAAGCGCGCAGTTCGTCTCCGCGACGAACTGTATTGGCAGGCGAGGCGGCGGACCTCGCGCCCCAACTTGTGACGACCGAAGTCTCCTTCTCCACGTCGAGCCCACACGCCGACTTAGAAGTCGTCACTGGTGTTCTCGGTGAGTCGCGCTACGACCGCGTCCATGGCTTAGCAACGGTCTTTGTCGCGAGGAGCGGTGGCGAAGTGTCTGGTGGCGACGTCCCGGCACAGATGGGAATTTCGGTGGGCACCACGCTCGTCAACGTGGTGCTCGACCGCGCCACGGATGCAGATCTATTTGCTGGCATCCCCATCGAAGTCAGCTTGGGTGCGCTGCTCGCAGAGGTGATCGGGGACCGCGACCTGCCCACAGAGGTCGTCGACGCTGTCTCACGCTGCTTGGGAACGCCCGCCCCGATCCGACTTTCTGCGGCACAGGTGGATACGATCGTGAGGTCGTGCACAGCGCCCACCGTCGCTTTTGCCGCGGCACCCTTTCTGGATTCCCTGACGGATGATTTCGGCGCGCCGGAGGCACGCTTGGTGTTCCCTGGCATTGTGGTCGACCCTGGGTTCAACGAAGACATGTTGACCATTTTGAGAGCGACAGCGGGTACCATGCTCGATGCGGTCACGCTGAAGGTGACTGCCACCGCGTCTGTCAACGTATCGGTCGGCCTCGAGGATGGGCTCGGAGGCGGCTCGGCACTCCGCTACCGGCTGATCAACGGCAGCGTGGATGATGTCTCGGTGGGTGTCGAAGGCATGGTGAGTCTCTTTGGGCTTGCGTCGGTGGCCAACGGGGTTGGGGATGCCATCGAGGCCGAATTCGCTGAACCAGCCCTCGACCTCGGGGAAACGCTCGGCGCGTTGCCGTTGCCCTCAGAAGGATTTTCCGTGGTGGCCGGGAACCGAGCTTATCCCGAACCACGCCGCAGCGCGGTGGACGAACTCGCGGCCCCGGGTTGGCATCGATGGTGGCACCAACAGTCTTACACCCTGGCCGGCTACCGCGACAATCGCATTGAGCTTCGAGCCGACGGGACGATGCGCGACTCGCCCGTCTGTCGCTGCCTGCCACTGGGCTGGCGTTACGGCGTCGCGGGCCAGACCGAGGCAGTCGATTGCCCCAACCGGTTGGGTCTGCCCGTGGACGCTGATGGCGACGCCCTGGCTGACTTCATGATCAACGCCTCTGAGCCCTACGAGTGCGACGCATTTCTGTCGTGCGACAACCTCGGCACGCACCCCGTGGTGGACGGCGAAGCTGCACGGCAGTTCGATATTTGTGGTTGTGGTGGTGACCGGGGAGTGGCTGCGACCATTCCTGTGTGCAGCCCATGAGTAGGCTTCTACGCCCAGACAGCGCTGTGGTGCTCGCCGCGTGGTGTGTTGCCTCCCTCGCGGCCTGCGAAGACGGAGCGGCTCCACCGTCGTTCGAGTGCGAGCGGCGCGCAGTCGGTTCGCCGCTGCCGGGCCCCGTGCTCGTGCCGCCGGGCAGCAACATCTTTGGCAACTACAAACCCTATGGCAGCAGTGGCACAGGGTTTGTGGCCACCTTTACGCGCGGGCTCGTGGTGATGGCGCACGAGGTGACGCGGGGAGATTGGCTCGAGTTTGTGGAGACGGACCCCACCCGCGTGTGCGGAGCGCCCTGCTCAGCGCAGTTTCCGGTGGATTCGGTCCGCTGGACAGATTCGCTCTGGTACGCCAACCAGCGCTCCCTCGCGGACGGGTTGGTGCCCTGTTATGATCTCGCCGGCTGCCACGGCAAACCGGGGACAACGCTTGTGTGTGACGACTACCAGGGCCTCGCGTTTGGGCTTACCTGCGAGGGGTGGCGGCTGCCCACCGTGCTCGAATGGGAATACATGGCGCGGGCCGGGGACAAGAAGCCGTCGCCCTGTTACACAACCGACCCGAACTATGGCGGCTGGACAAACTGGGAGCCCTGCCTCCACCAGGTGGCGTGGGTGGGATCGACCGGCCGGCAGGGCACTCAGGCGGTGGCGACGCTCTGTCCCAACCGCTGGGGCATCTACGACGCGATCGGCAATGTGTTGGAGTATTCCTGGGACGGCGATCCGCCCCGCGAGCTTCTCAACACGACGCCCCGCACCGAGTTCGTCGACGCCGTGTATCCGAGTTTCGAGCGCGGACCGCTCGCGCTCGGCGCGTCCGTGCTGCAAGACGAAAATTACGCTCACTACGGCTACGGTGAGGGCGCAGGGCCGATCGCACCCCCGTTCGACGATGTCATAACGGAAGGCCCAGTCACGCCCTCGCCCTATGTGGGATTTCGCCTCGTCCGAACGGCAAAGGCGGCCGACTACGTGTCGCGAGGACTGGACGTGCCGGACAACGCGCTGCCGTAAACTTGGCGACGCACCGACGAAGTCCTGTCACGCCGCCGGTGGGACCCTGCCTCACTCCAGGCCGACGCCCTCACCGGCAACTTCGACCCCGCGCCCGGCGGCTCGCCCATCATCCTCGGCTACACGCCACTCAACCTCGAGGGGCTCCCCGCCTTCGGACCATCGCGCTGCCTCACCATCGGCTCCGAACGCCAACTCCTCGTCGTGGCCACCCTGCGCGACCCCTGCGGCGAGACCGCGAAGGCCTCCGCCGAGCTCAACCTTCCGCGCTAACGGAAGGTCATCGCAGACCGCCCGAGAAGCCGCATCAAATCGCGGAGCAGCGCGTCCGAAGAGGCAATCCGAGTAGCCGCCGGCAGGTGCAGCTCCGCCTCGCCGATCGGATGCTTCACCACCACCGAAAGGCTGCAGGGCCCCGGATGCTGCCCCACCAACGCCTGAAGCTGCGCGATGAATGCTGGGCTCACCTCGGAAGACTCCAGCTCCAGCCGCGCCGCTGTCACCTTGCGTGTCCGCACCGCGGAGAGCAGCTCCACCTCCTGCGCGATGATGGTGCGACGCTCCTCTTCGCCCTCTGTCTCCGTTCGAACCCGGCCCGTGATGAGCACCGGCTCCCCCATCTCGATGACCGCCTGCGCCTCTTTGTAGGTCTTGGCGTGAACCACGACCTCCACCGAGCCATAGGCATCCGTGACCTGCAGAATCGCCATCCGCTCGCCCGTCTTAAGCGGCCGCTCTCGGCACTCCGACACCACCGCCGCGATGCGGACCTCGCTCCGATCGGGCCGCTCATCCAGGGTCGCCGTGTGGGTGTCGCTGAACTGGTAGATGACCTCGGCATACCGATCGAGCGGATGCCCCGACATGAAGAAGCCCGTCAGCTCTCGCTCGGCGTTTAACACCTCGCGGTCATCCCAGGCCGGCGCCTCGGGATAGCTCACGCTACCCAGCTCCTTCGGAAGATCTTCGCCGAACATCGAGAAGAGGCTCGACTGACCCGCCGCCGCATCCTCCTGCGACTTCTGACCCTGCGCAAAGGCGCTGTCGAGCGCAGCCATCATACGGGCACGCCAGACGCCGATGTAGGCGATGGGATCCTGCTTGGGCGCAGGCGGTGCCGGGAAGAGGCTGTCGAAGGCGCCGCAACGAAGCAGCGCCTGCACCACCCGCTTGCCGCAGCGGAGCAGATCCACCCGCTCGCAGAAGTCGAACAGCGAGGTGAACGGGCTCGTCAGACGGGCCGTCATCACCGCCTCGACCGCGCCGTGGCCAACCCCCTTGATGGCGCCCAGTCCGAACCGAATCGCCCCGTTCGCCACCGAGAAGAAGTCGCCCGACGCGTTCACATCTGGCGGCAACACCTTGATGCCCCGCGCCCGCGCATCCTGAATGTAGCGCACCACCTTGTCGGTGCTCGACGCATCGTTCGTCATCAGCGCCGCGTAGTACTCCCGCGGGTAGTTCGCCTTCAGGTAGCCCGTCTGGAAGGTGATGACCGCGTAGGCAGCAGAGTGCGACTTGTTGAAGCCGTAGCCTGCGAAGTGGGCCATCGTGTCGAAGACCTCGGAGGACTTCTCCTCGCCAATCCCCTTGCTCGTCGCGCCGGCGACGAAGATGGCCTTCTGCTGCGCCATCTCATCGGCCTTCTTCTTGCCCATCGCCCGACGCAGCACATCGGCGCCGCCGAGCGAGAAGCCCGCCAGCACCTGCGCAACCTGCATGACCTGCTCCTGGTAGACCATCACGCCGTAGGTCTCCTTCAGCACCGGCTCCAGCCAGGGGTGCGGATAGTCGGGCGCCCTACGACCATGTTTGCAGTCGATGAAGCTGTCGACCATGCCGGTGCCGAGCGGTCCCGGACGGAAGAGCGCGACGGCCGCGACGATGTCCTCAAAGCAGTCAGGCCGCAGCTGCCGCATGAGCCGGCGGAACCCGTCCGACTCCATCTGGAAGATACCGACCGTGTCGCCCGCCTTGATGAGGTCATACACCTTCGGATCGGTGAAGGGGATGCGCCGAAAGTCGAGCTGCTCAGCCCGGGGCAATCCTCGGTTCACCAGCTTCATCGCATCGTCGATGACCGTCAGCGTCTTGAGGCCGAGGAAGTCGAACTTGACCAGTCCTGCCTGCTCCACCTCGTCCTTCGCATACTGCGTGATGAGGTTGCCGCTCGCATCCTGCGACACGGGAACATACTCCCACAGCGGCTTGCCCGCGATGACGACGCCAGCCGCATGGATGCCTGCGTTTCGGATGTTGCCCTCGAGCGCGAGCCCGATCTTGTAGAGGTACTCGTTGATCTCAGACTCTGCGATCGCCTCGCGAAGCCGCGGCTCTTTCTCGTAGGCATCGGCAAGCTTGATGTTGAGCTCGTTCGGGATGAGCTTCGCGATCCGGTCTGCATCGGAGATGGGGATGTTGAGCACCCGGGCAACATCGCGAAGAACCGCCTTGGCCTTGAGCTGTCCGAAGGTGACGATCTGCCCCACCTGATCGGCGCCATACTTTTTGGTCACATAATCTATGACCTCGCCCCGCCGCGTCTGGCAGAAGTCGATGTCAAAGTCGGGCATGCTGACCCGCTCCGGATTCAGGAACCGCTCAAAGAGCAACCCGTATTGAATGGGGTCGAGGTCGGTGATGCCGAGCGACCAGGCGACCAGCGAGCCGGCACCCGAGCCGCGACCGGGACCGACAGGAATGCCCCGCTGCTTGGCCCAGTCGATGAAGTCCCAGACGACGAGGAAGTAGCCATCGTAGTGCATCTTGATGATGACATCGAGTTCAAGGTTGAGCCGGGCGACGTAGTGCGGGCGATCAGGCTTCCAGCCCAGCAGCGCCACCTCGTCGAACCGCTTCTCAAGCCCGGCCGCCGCCGTCTCCCGCAGGAACTCCGGCGGGCTCCCGCCCCCCGGAATGGCATAGTCCGGCAGGTAGTTGCCACCCGTGGGGATGACCACGCGGCAACGCTCCGCGATCCGCACCGTGTTCGCGAGTGCCTCGGGCAAATCGGAGAAGGTCTCCTCCATCTCGTCCGGCGACTTCAGGAAGAGGTCACGCAGCGGGATGCCCGCCAGCACCTTCCGGTCCACCCGCTTCTCCATGCCGATGCACATGAGCAATGCGTGCGCCTCGACATCTTCGGGCGCCAGGTAGTGGACATTGTTGGTGGCCACACAGGGGATGGAGAGCCTCTCGCCCAGCGCCACCAGCGCATCGCACACCTGCTGCTGCTGCGGGAGGTCTTCATGGCGCTGAAGTTCGAAGAAGAAGTTCTCTGCGCCAAATAGCCCCTGCAGCCGCTTCGCCAGCGTTGTGGCGGTGTCTGTGTCGCCTCTCAGGATGGCCTGCGGAATCTCGCCGCCCATGTCGCCGGAGAGGGCGATGAGCCCCTCGTGGAACTCCCCCAGATCGGCGTAGGTTGTGATGGGGCGCCCCCGCTTCACATTGGCCGACATCGAGGCCCGCGAAACCAGGCGTACAAGGTTGCGGTAGCCGTCGAGGGTCTCGGCAAGCAGCACCAGATGGTAGAACCGCTCACGGCCCGACTCGGCCCGCTCGGGCTGCACATAGAGTTCGGCGCCGAAGATGGGCCGAACCCCAGAGTCCTTCGTATACTTCTGCAGCTCGATGCAGGAGTGGAGCACGCCGTGATCCGTGATGGCCACCGCGTTCATCCCCAGCTTCGCCGTCCGCTTGATCAGCGCCCCCACCTTCACGGTGGAATCCAGCATGGAGTAGTGGCTGTGAACGTGCAGGTGAACGAATGACGACA
>CANKLS010000032.1 GCA_947483645.1 Bradymonadales bacterium
CAGTCGAACTCGATGCCCTGACCGATCCGGTTGGGGCCGCCGCCGAGGATGATGACGCGGCGCGGGTTGGGGGCGATGACCGACTCCGGCTCGCTCTCGTAGGTGGAGTAGAGGTAGGGCGTGAAGGCCTCGAACTCTGCGGCGCAGGTATCGACAGCCTTGAAGACGGGGCGGATGCCGGCCTCGAGGCGAGCGGCACGCACATCGCCCTCCGGGCGCCCCGTGAGCCGGCCGATCTCGGCGTCGCTGAACCCGAGCCGCTTGGCGGCGCGGAGCAGCGCGGCGCCCTCGTCGGAGCCAAGCGGCGCACCGCCTGCTGCGAAGGCCTTGAGCTCCGTCTCCTGCTCGATGATGCGGAGCATCTGGTCGAGGAACCAGGGGTCGATCTTGGTGAGCCCCGCCACGTCGGCAACGCTGAGCCCGGAGCCGAGCGCGTCGGCCACATACCAGAGGCGGTCGGGGGTAGGGCGGATGAGGTGGTCGCCGAAGAAGGCGAGCAGGTCGGCGCGGTCGCGCGGCACCTTGCCGGTTCCAGGCGGGGCGAGGAGCGGGACGAGGCCGGCCCGTCCGATCTCGAGCGAGCGGGTCGCCTTGAGGAGCGCCTCGGGGAAGCTGCGGCCGATGCCCATGACCTCGCCCACCGACTTCATCTGCGTGGTGAGCGTGTTGTCTGCGCCTGCGAACTTCTCGAAGGTGAAGCGGGGGATCTTGACGATGGTGTAGTCGATGACCGGCTCGAAGGAGGCGGGCGTCTTGGTCGTGATGTCGTTGGTGAGCTCGTCGAGCCGGTAGCCGACGGCAAGCAGTGCAGCGATCTTGGCGATGGGGAAGCCGGTGGCCTTGGAGGCCAGCGCGCTGCTCCGCGAGACGCGCGGGTTGAGCTCGATGACGATGCGACGGCCGTTCTCCGGATTGACCGCAAACTGGATGTTGCAGCCGCCCGTGTCGACGCCGATGCGGCGGATGATGGCGAGCGCCTCGTTGCGCATCGCCTGATACTCGATGTCGGTCAGCGTCTGCGCCGGCGCGACCGTGATCGAGTCACCCGTGTGGACGCCCATCGGGTCGAAGTTCTCGATGGAGCAGATGATGACCACGTTGTCGGCCTGGTCGCGCATCACCTCGAGCTCATACTCCTTCCAACCGAGGAGCGACTCTTCGATGAGGAGCTCGTGGACAGGCGAGCACTCGAGGCCGTAGCGGACCATCTCCTCGAACTCCTGCCGGTTGTAGGCGATGCCACCGCCCGTGCCGCCGAGCGTGAAGGAGGGTCGGATGATGGCAGGGAAGCCGACGCGGGCGGTGATCTCAAAGGCCTCTTCCACCGTGTGGGCGTAGCCGGAGGCGGCCATGTCGACGCCGATCTCCTCCATCGCCACCTTGAACTTCTGGCGGTCTTCGGCGCACTCGATGGCGTCATAGTTGGCGCCGAGCAGCTCGACGCCGAACTCGGCAAGGACGCCGTTCTCGTGGAGGGCCTTGGCGAGGTTGAGCGCGGTCTGTCCGCCCATGGTCGAGAGGATGGCGTCTGGCCGCTCCCTCGCGATGATGTCGCGCACATAGGCGGGCGTCAGGGGCTCCACATAGGTCGCGTCGGCCAGCTCCGGGTCGGTCATGATGGTGGCCGGGTTGGAGTTGACCAGGATGACCCGGTAGCCCTCCTTCCGCAGCGCACGCACCGACTGGGTGCCGGAGTAGTCAAACTCGCAGGCCTGACCGATCACGATAGGCCCAGATCCGATGACGAGGATGGAACGGATGTCCGTACGCTTGGGCATGCCTGAGGCTCCGGTGAGGCGGTCTATGTTGGGCCGCGGGGTTAGTCGGCAGAGGCGTTGGGGGCAAGCGAGATGATGCAGTGCGCCACCAATCGAGAGACGAGGCAGAGAGGCAGCTCTCCGCGCGCAACGTTCTTGCCTGTCGCCAATGCTTATCGTATGAAGCCGCCGTCTGTTCGGCGCTGCCGGACGCCAGCCTACGCTACGGTGTGTACATGCTCCTTCGCCGCCTCACGATCGCCACGGTTTTCGGTCTTACACTCCTCAGCGGCCAGGCTTGGGCAGAGACGGTGAAGAACGACGATTTGAAGGTGTCGATGGATCGGCCGGCCGGCTGGAGCAACGCCGATGGCAACGATCGCGCCGTCTTCATGTTCAAGCGTGACGGTGGCCACAGCCAGCTCGAGGTCATCGCCACCCAGCTGATGACCAGCGATGTCGCCGGCGTCTTCTTCGACACCTTCCACGAGACGCTCGGCGCCTCCGACTTCACCCGCGCGGGCCGCGAAGAGAGGAAGATCGGCAACATCAGCGGCACCGAGACCGTCTACACCTTCGCCCACGCCGGCGTGAACCTCAAGGTCTACGTCTTCCAGTTCGTCAAAGACACCTCAGCCTACGTTGTTGTCTCCTACATGGAGACCGAAAAGGCCGACGCGCTCCTCGCTGATTACCAGTCGGCCATCAGTTCGCTGAAGTTCGAAGAGTAACCGCCCCGCGGTGCCGAGCCGGGAGGTACCGCCAAATCGCCGCGGGGCATCCCGGTAACGGGATCGATCCCGTCCGATACGCGACAGGACCCTGCTCATGATCGATAGATATGCCCGCCCTGTGATGACTGCCATCTGGGCTGAGCAGGCCAAGCTCGACCGCTGGCTCGCCATCGAGCTCGCTGCCTGTGACGGCTTTGTCGCGCTTGGTCGCATGCCCGCAGAGACCGTCGCCCGCCTCCGCGCCTGCCTCTCGGTTGACCCGGCCCGCGTCGCCGAGATTGAGGCCATCACCCGCCACGACGTCGCCGCCTTTGTGCAGAGCCTCGAGGAGCAGTGCGGCCCCGATGATGGCCGCTTCCTCCACATGGGGCTCACCTCCAGCGACATCCTCGACACCACCTTTGCGCTGCAGCTCCGCGATGCAGGACAGCTCCTGCTCGACGACCTCGATGCGCTCGCGGCTGCCATCGAGCGGCGCGCCTTCGAACACAAGATGACCCCCGTCATCGGCCGCTCCCACGGCATCCACGCCGAACCCACCTCGCTCGGCCACATCCTCGCCGGCTGGTATGACGAGGTGAAGCGCTGCCGCGCGCGGCTCGTCTCCGCCATCGCCTCGGTCTCCGTCGGCAAGCTCAGCGGTTCGGTGGGCAACTTCACCCATGTGGAGCCCATCGTCGAAGAGACCGTCTGCGCGACCCTCGGCCTTGGCTGCGAGCCTGCAGGCACCCAGGTGGTCTCGCGCGACCGCCACGCCGAATACTTCTGCGTGCTGGCGCTCATCGCGAGCAGCCTCGAACGCTTCGCCGTCACCGTCCGCCACTGGCAGCGCACCGAGCTGATGGAGGCCGAGGAGTTCTTCCACAAGGGCCAGAAGGGCTCCAGCTCCATGCCCCACAAGCGCAACCCGGTGCTGAGCGAAAATGTCACCGGCCTCTGCCGGCTAGTGCGTGGCTACGCCATCCCCGCCATGGAGAATGTGGCCCTCTGGCACGAGCGCGACATCTCCCACTCGTCCGTCGAGCGGGTCGCTGCACCAGACGCCACCATCGCGCTCGACTTCGCCCTCCACCGCTTCACCGGCGTCATCGACAAGCTGGTCTTCTACCCCGAGAAGATGGAGCGCAACCTCGCCCAGACGCGTGGCCTCGTCTTCAGCCAGCGCATCCTCATGGAGCTGCTCTGGTCGGGGCTCGGCCGCGAGGTGGCCTACCGGCTCGTGCAGCGCATCTCGATGGTGGCCTGGGAGTCGGGCGATGAGCTCATGCCCCTCGCACTCGCCGACGAAGAGCTCCGCAGCCATCTCAGCCAGGCAGACATCGAGCGCTGCTTCGACCTCGCCCACGGCCTGCGCCATGTCGATGCCATCTTTCAACGCGTCTTCGGACGCACCGCCTAGTCAACGCAAGGAGTCACCATGAAGGTGCGCGTATTCGTCACGCCCAAGAAGGGCGTCTTGGACCCCCAGGGTGTGGTCATCGAGACAGGTTTGCGGCAGCTTGGATTTGCGGGCGCCGACCAGGTCCGCGTGGGCAAGGTCATCGACCTCGTCGTTCACACAGACGACCGCGACGATGCCTCCGCGCGGGTGCATGCCATGTGCAAAACCTTCCTGACCAACCCGGTCATCGAGGACTACACCTTCACGCTGGACGAGGCCCCATGAAGGTCGGCATCGTCGTCTTCCCCGGCTCCAACTGCGATCGCGACACCGAACACGCCTTCGAGAAGGTGCTCGGGGTGGGCGTGGAGCGGCTCTGGCACAAGGACTCCGACCTCAAGGGGGTAGATGCCATCGTGCTACCCGGCGGCTTCTCCTTCGGCGACTACCTCCGCACCGGCGCTGTTGCCCGCTTCAGCCCCATCATGGAGAGCGTCGCCGACTTCGCTGCCCGCGGCGGACGGGTGCTCGGCATCTGCAACGGCTTCCAGATCCTGCTCGAGGCAGGAATGCTGCCGGGCGCGATGCTCCCCAACCGGTCGCTCCGCTTCATCTGCCGCGACGTGACGGTCCGCGTGGAGCAGACGGGAGCGCCTGTCGTCTCCAAACTCCAGCAGGGCCAGCTCCTGCGCATCCCCGTGGCCCACTACGAGGGCAACTGGTTCTGCGACGACGAGACGCTGGCGCGGGTCGAGGCGGAGGGCCTGCCCGTCCTCCGCTACTGCGATGCCGGAGGCGTGGTCTCCGATGAGACCAACCTCAACGGCTCGCGGAACAACATCGCCGGCCTCCGCAACGCTGCTGGCAACGTGGTCGGCATGATGCCCCACCCGGAGCGCTGCGCCGAGCCTGCGCTGGGCGGCATCGACGGCCGCGCGCTCCTCGAAGGGCTGCTCTCCTAGAACCGAATCTTCTCTGCCGTGAGGTCGCCGTGAGCCAATCGAAGTCGATGCGCGAGGTCGCGCTCGAGCACAACCTGACCGATGAAGAGTATGACTTTGCGCTGAGCCGGCTCGGCCGCGAGCCCAACGCCACCGAGATTGGCGTGCTGGGCGCGATGTGGAGCGAGCACTGCTCCTACAAGTCGAGCCGCGTCCATCTGCGCACGCTGCCCACGACCGGGCCGCAGGTCGTCGTTGGCCCTGGCGAGAATGCCGGCGCCGTCGACATCGGCGACGGCTGGTGCGCCGTCTTCAAGATGGAGTCGCACAACCACCCCTCCTTCATCGAGCCCTACCAGGGCGCAGCGACCGGCGTGGGCGGCATCCTCCGCGACGTCTTCACCATGGGCGCCCGGCCGGTGGCCTCGCTCAACGCGCTCCGCTTCGGCGCACCCGACCACCCGCGCACCGCCTTCCTCATGAACGGCGTCATCGGTGGCATCGCAGGCTACGGCAACTGCATGGGCGTGCCAACGGTGGGCGGCGAGGTCTTCTTCGACCCCAGCTACAACGGCAACATCCTCGTCAACGCCTTCACGGCCGGCATCTGCCGTCACGATGAAATCTTCAAGGGCGTCGCCTCGGGCATCGGCAACCCCATCCTCTACGTGGGTGCCAAGACGGGCCGCGACGGCATCAACGGCGCCAAGATGGCCTCGGCCGGCTTCTCCAGCGATGGCGACGACCAGCGCCCGACCGTGCAGGTCGGCGACCCCTTCCGCGAGAAGCTGCTGCTCGAGGCCTGCCTCGAACTCTTCAAGGAAGATGCCGTCATCGGCATCCAAGACATGGGTGCCGCCGGCCTCACCAGCTCGAGCACCGAGATGGCCGGCCGCGGCGGCTGCGGCGTCTTCATCGACCTCGACCTGGTGCCGACGCGTGAGAGCGCGATGACCGCCTACGAGATGCTCCTCTCCGAGAGCCAGGAGCGCATGCTCATGGTGGTCAAGGATGGCCGCGAGCATGTGGTCAAGGCCATCTTCGACAAGTGGGACCTCGACAGCGCCGTCATCGGCCGCGTGACCGACACCGGCCGCTGGGTGGTCTCCCGCAACGGCGAGATTGCCGCCGACATGCCGGTCGACTTCCTCACCGACGAGGCGCCCGTCTACGACCGCCCCCGTTCGGAGCCGGCCCGCTTCACCAACCGCAAGCCGCTCGACCGCGCCGCGCTCCCCGCGCTCACCGACGCCGGTTCCACGCTGCTCGCGCTGCTTGGTTCGCCCAACATCTGCAGCCGCCGCAGCATCTACGAGCAGTATGACCACATGGTCGGCGCCGGCACCGTGCAGCGGCCCGGCGGCGACGCTGCCGTCGTGCGCATCACCGGCACCGACAGGGCCATCGCGCTGGCCGTTGACTGTAACCCCCGCCACGTCTTCCTCGACCCCTACCAGGGGGCAGCCCGCGCCGTCGCCGAGTGCTCCCGCAACGTGGCCTGCACGGGCGCCCGTCCGCTCGGCCTCACCGACTGCCTCAACTTCGGCAACGTGAAGGACCCCGAAATCATGTGGGAGTTCGCCGAGGCGGTCCGCGGCATGGGTGTGGCCTGCCGCGCGCTCGATGTGCCCATCGTCTCGGGCAACGTCTCGCTCTACAACGCCACGGGTGGCGCCTCCATCAAGCCGACACCGTCGGTAGCCGTGGTCGGCTCCTTCGACGGCCCCTTCGATGCCTCCAAGGTGGTCCGCAAACGAGTCTCACAGCCGGGCCTCGAGCTCTGGCTTGTGGGGCCCCAGGCGGGCACGCTCGACGGCTCCGAGTTCGCGGCGCTGGCCGGTCATGGCGACGAGGGAATGCTCGCGCCAGTCGACCTCGACCTCGAGGCGCGGCTCCAGAAGCTCCTCATCGCCGGTGCAGACAAACGGCTCTTCGCCGCTGCGCACGACCTCTCCGAAGGCGGCCTCGCGGTCGCCGTCGCGGAGATGTTCCTGGGCCAGACCGCAGTGGGCGCAGCGCTCACCGCATCGCTGGAGGGCGACCTTGCCACGGCCCTCTTCCACGAGGGCCCGTCGCGTGTCGTTCTGGCGGTCTCTGCCGAGAACAGCGCGGCCTTCGTTGCTGCCGCAAAGGCGGCCTCGCTGCCGCTGCTCGCGCTCGGTCAGTCGGTAGCCGGCGACCGGTTCGACTGGGCCGGCCTCTTCTCCGTTTCGCTCGCGGAGGCCACGGCCCGCTTCGACGCGGGGCTCGATCCCATCCGGCGCGGCCGCGGCTAGAAGGTGGGGCGGATGCTGGTGCTGGTGCCAGGCGCCAGCCGCACCGTCTTCTCGAACTTCTTGCCGTAGAACTTCACCTGCACCGTGTGGCTCCCCGCGCTCACGGGGAAGATGGCCTTCGGCGATTCGCCAACGGCCTTGCCGTCGATGGCGACCTTGTAGCTGCCGCTGGTGCCGGGGTAGATGATGCGGATGGTGGCCTGACCCCGCGGCTCCGCGAGGTGGACTCGCGGCGGCGGCGCCTTGGCCGGCTTGGGCTTGGCAGAGGGAGCTTCTGCCGGCGCAGGCGCCAAGGCGGTGCCGCTCGCCTCCGCAGCCGCGTTCGGCGATGGCGCGGCAACGGGGTCGGGCTGCGGCGTAGGCTCCGCCTTCACCTCGGCGGCAACGCTCGCGGCCGGCGCAGAAGCGGCAGGGGCGGTGAAGGATGAGAACTGGAGCGCGCTGGGAGACTGGGGGCTCGTGACGGCTGACCGATGCGGCTGAGGTGCGCTGCTCGTCTCTCGTCTAAGAACGCCTGCCGGGGCGATCGATAACCGTTCGCGTCAGCGATGGCGCGGGCGGCAGCCGCCAGCACTTGCGCGGCCCCGTGTTGCGCCGAGCCCAGACCTGACGCGGCGCCGCCTCGTGGGCCGAAGCGGGCGATCCAGACATTTTACGGCGAAGTTGTCGCTGTAATCAATTAGGTTGACTTTCGTGTTGTTCATAGTCAATTTTTGTGCGGACAGTCGGGGTGATTGTTCTGATAAGTGGCGTGTTTTTTCGTAGGAGGCGAAATGTGTGTTGTTTTGCGTCGGTTCGTTCCGACTGTTTGGGCCGTTCTGCTAGTCTCGACTTGCCTGTCTGCCTGCTCCGACGACGCTGCCCTGACAGTGATAGCTTCAAAGGCGCCGTCTGCATCTCCGGACGGCGGGCTGGTCGCCCCCGATGCTGCGCTCCTGCTCCCCGATGGCGGGCAGGGCGACGCCTCTGCGGAGGCCGCTGCCGAGCCACTGTCTGGACTGCTGACGCTCGCGGAGTTCCGCGGCGACGTGACCGCAGACGGCGCGATGGTCATCACGAAGCTTGATCCTGCGGCCTCGTCCGACCCCGCACTCCGTCGGCTGGCGCAGGGGCTCTGCACCCTCAGCATTGTGCAGGACGGTGTGGCCGGCTCCGGGCCTGCCAACTCGCTCGAGCTCGTGACGGGGAGCACCGGCCTTGATGCCGACTGCGACGGCTACCTCGCTTCGCCCCTCTTCTGCGGCGCAGTGACGGTTCGGTCGTTTTACACCTCGCCGCAGACGCAGGTCTTTGCCCAGATCCAGTCGCTCGTGCCCTCCACGGGCTTTGGCGTGCAGAACGGCGACGCGGTCCCCGGCGCCTCGAGCGGCCTCGGCTCGTGGGCATACGGTGACCTCGGCGCCGCCTCGTCGGCGCCCGCCAACGCGGGTGTGCGCAACTGGGTCTTTGCCCGGTCGGGCGGCAACTTCACCTTCACGGGTCGCGTGGTTGCCAACGTGACGGAGCTCTGCGACGGCCTCGACAACGACTGCGACGGCGCGACAGACGAAGGGAACGGTTGTCGCACGCAGGGGCAGAGCTGCGCGGCCACGGTGGACTGCAGCGGTGCGCTGGTTTGCACTGCCAGTGTCTGCTCGCCGGCTGGTTGCCCGAGCGGCCAACATCTCGACGCTGGCGCCTGCGTGAGCGATACGCGCGCCTGCTCCATCACCAACGGGACCGGCAGCCAGAGCTACGCCTCGGGCAGCTGGTCGGCCTGTGGCATCGTGAGCTGCAGCAACGGCTACCACGTGGAGAGCGGCGCCTGCGCGAACGATGTTCGGAGCTGCTCGCCGCTCCCTTCGAACGCCACAGTAGCGACAGAGACGTGGACCGGCGCCACCTATGGCGCCTGCACAGCGTCGGCCTGCCTGCCCGCCTATCATGTGGAGGGTGGCGAGTGCCTGTCGAACATCGGCTCTTGCTCGGTGACGAATGGTAGCGGAACCCGCACCTACAACGCCGGCGAGTGGAGCAGCTGCACGCTCACGGGCTGCAACGCCGGCTACCATGTACAGAGTGGCGCCTGTGAGCTCGACACGCGGAGCTGCACCCTTGCCGACGGCACGGGCAGCCAGTCCTGGCTCGGTTCGGCATGGAGCGACTGCACGCCTACGAGCTGCGATACGGGCTACCATGTGGAGAGCGGCGCCTGCGCGAGCGATGCGCGCAACTGCCTGCTGACGGGCGGCGCCGGCAATCAGACCTGGAACGGCAACAGCTGGAACGGTTGCGTGGCCAGCGCCTGTTACGGCGCATTCAGTCTCTATGACGGCACCTGCGTGCCGGCCGGCTGCGGCAACAGCGTGGTAGAGGCCGGCGAGGCCTGCGACGACGGCAACCTGGTGGCGACCGACGGCTGCACGGCCGCCTGCGCGGTGGCCGCCTGCGGCGACGGCCAGGTGCAGGCGGGGGTAGAGGGCTGCGACGACGGCAACACGCTGACGGAGGAGTGCAACTATGGCGCGGCCTCATGCACCGTCTGCAACGCGACCTGCACCAGCGCGGCCGGAGAGACCGACCTCTGCGGCGACGGCATCCTCGACGCAGCGGAGGTCTGCGATGACGGCAACACGGTGGACGACGATAGCTGCGCCAACAGCTGCCTCTGCGGCACCGGCTACCATGTGGAGAGCGGCGCCTGCTTGAGCAACACCCGCAGCTGCTCGTCGAGCAACGCGACCATCGCCTTCGAGAGCTGGACCGGCAGCGCCTACGGCCTCTGCACCGCGACGGCTTGCGATGTGAACTACCACCTGGAGGGTGGCGCCTGCGCGAGCAACACGCGAGCCTGCTCCGTCGCCAACGCGACCACTGCGACGCAGAGCTGGACGGGCAGCGACTACACCGTCTGTGCGGCGACCGGCTGCGCTGCGGGTTACAGCCTGCTCGCCGGTGCCTGCGTGGCGGCGGGCTGCGGCAACAGCGTGGTGGAGGCTGGCGAGGCCTGCGATGATGGCAACACGGTCGCCACCGACGGTTGCACCGCGACCTGCACCGTGGCCGCCTGTGGCGACGGTGTGGTGCAGGCTGGCGTGGATGGCTGCGACGACGGCAACACGGTGACGGAGGAGTGCGCCTACGGCGAGGCCTCCTGCGCAGTCTGCACCGCAACCTGCGCAATTGCTGCGGGCGAGACCGACATCTGCGGCGACGGCATCCTCGACACCGTTGAGGTCTGCGACGACGGTAACAGCGTCAACGGCGATAGCTGCAGCAATGGCTGCGTCTGCGGCACCGGCTTCCACCTCGAGGGGGGCGCTTGCACGAGCGACACGCGGAGCTGCCTGCTGGCCAACGGCACCGGCACCGAGCAATGGAACGGCAGCTCCTACGGCAGCACCTGCAGCGTTGCGACCTGCAACAGCGGCTACCACGTTGCGGCCAACAGCTGCGCGGCCGATGTGGTGAGCTGCACGCTCGCCAACGCCTCCGCCGCCACCCAGACCTGGAACAGCGGCAGCAGCAGCTACGGCAGCTGCACTGCGAGCGCCTGCGACGCCACCTATCACGTGGAGAGCGGCGCCTGCGCGGCGAATGTACGGGTCTGTACGCTGGCCAACGGCACAGCCACGGAGACCTGGGACAGCGGCACCAGCAGCTACGGGAGCTGCACGCCTGGGGTTTGCAACTCGGGCTATCACGTGGAGTCAGGGGCCTGCCTGAGCGACACCCGCAGCTGCTCTCCGCTGCCTGCCAACACCACGGCCGGCACGCAGACTTGGAACAGCGGCACCAGCAGCTACGGCAGCTGCACTGCGACGACCTGCAGTTCCGGTTATACTGTCAGCGCAGGCACCTGCGTCGTCTCGGTATACTCCCTCGGTACAGGCTGCACGCTGAATTCTCAGTGCGCCTCCGGCTTCTGTGCCACCGGGCCGACGGGAACGGCCAACGACCGGTGCGCGCCTACCGGCATGAACTACATCCCTGCCGGCACCTTCACGATGGGTTCGCCCGCAACCGAGGTGGGCCGCTTTACCAGTGAGACGGAGCACAGCGTGACCATCTCGCGCAGTTTCTTCATGGGTCAGACAGAGGTGACGCAGGGGCAGTGGAAGGCGCTCTCCGGCGGGACCAATCCGTCCTACTTCCAGTCCACCACCGGCACGGGTTCGAGCACTGCCAACGCAAACGACAGCGGCCCTGCGGAGCAAATGGATTGGTATGCTGCAGTCGCCTTTGCCAACGCCCGCTCTGCGGCAGAGGGGCTCACCTCCTGCTACACGCTCTCCGGTTGCACCGACGCCACCGACGGCTGGAAGGACGGTATCCACAGCGGCTGCACGGGGGCCACCTTCTCGGGCCTCACCTGCACGGGCTACCGGCTGCCCACAGAGAGCGAGTGGGAGTATGCGGCGCGTGGCGGCACAACCACGGCCGCCTACCTGGGCAACCTGAGCGGTTCTGTCACAGATTGCACCACAGCACAGGCCAATCTGGACGGCATCGCCTGGTGGTGCATGAACAGTGGCTCTCGCACCAACGCGGTTGGCGGTAAGACTGCAAACAGCTTTGGCCTCTCCGACATGCTGGGCAATGTGTGGGAATGGACGGGTGACTGGTATGCCAACTACCCTGCTGGCTCGGTGACCGACCCGCTCGGCGCCGGCACAGGCTCCGCCCGGGTGGGTCGCGGCGGGTCGTGGGCCAGCCGCGCCCGCAACGCGCGGGCCGCGTCTCGCTACGACGCCCCGCCGGTCTTTCGCTACAACGCCCTCGGCTTTCGCCTCTCCAGGACCGCACCGTAGGGGCGGTGCAGTGAACCCTTGACCCTTGAACCATTGAACCCTTGTCAACGGGCCTTCGGTAGCGCAGCCCCCACGGAAAGGCCCAGCGAAGCGCGGGCCCCGTGGAGGGCGGAGCGGAGTGGAGCGTAGCCGTGCAGAGGAGCAAGCGCAGCGGCCGGGCGGGGTCCGGGGCGGTCAGCCCCGGAAGCGGAGAAATCAGCCAGATTGCCTCAATCGATTCATCGCGGGCAAAGCCTCTCGGCGCGTCTTGTTTGCCATAAAGGAGGAGAGCCATGAGGCTTGCTGTGATCACGCTAGGTGTGGGCCCTGATGGTGCCTTCGAAGATCAGCAATTGCGCGACTTCTGCTCGACGCACGATGTGGTGACCTTTTCGGAGCATCGCTTTGTCTGGCAGGGTGAGCCGCGCTGGTCGTTCATGCTGCAGTGGCGACCTCTGAGCGGAAGCAGCTCTGTTCGGTTGGAGCTTCAGCAGCGGGTCGCCGAACAACAGGAGTTGAAGGCCGAGCTTACGCAGGAGGAGCGCGCGCTGTTCGAGCGGCTGCGAGAATGGCGGAATGCGACGATGAAGGCGTCGGGTCGGCCGTCCTTTGTCATGTTCAGCAACCGTCAGCTCGTGGACCTGGTTCGCACCCGTCCTGAAACGCTGTCGGGCCTCCGCGAAATCCAGGGGATTGGCGAACAGAAAGCGGAGCAGTTCGGCGTTGCGTTGCTAGAATTACTGCGCTCGCCCGTGGTGGAGGAGATGTCGTGAGCGGTCCCGATTTGCCATTGGTGCAGCTAGCATGGGAGCATGCGATGGGGGTGCTGTTTGACAAGAGCAGCCAGTTTCCCAAAGTGCTCCGGCATACGCTTACGAACCGGATAGAGTTGACGTCGCTCGATGTACTGGAACATTTGATAGAGGCTCGGTTCGCGACGGGGTCGGTGCGGCGTGTGGCGCTCCAGCGTGCCGATCGGCGGCTTGCGCAGTTGCGGGCGTTGGTTCGGTTTGCGCACGCGCGCCACGCCCTCGACCACCGTGGATTGGAGCAGGTTTCGGTGGCACTGGACGAGTCTGGCCGGCAGATTGGCGGTTGGCTGAAGCACGAGGCGAGCGCTTGAACAACACAGACTTTCGGAGTTTCGGTGCGCTCCTGAAGGCATGCGAGTCTGCCCAGCGGGGTTCGGGTGACTCTCGGGAGGCGGCAGCGTTTTTGGTCGAGCGTGAGCAACAGATTCTCGCGCTGCACAGGCGGCTTTTGAGCGGAGGTTGGCAACCTGGCGGGTTTCGGACCTTCGTGATTCGTGAGCCGAAGCGGCGCGTCATTAGTGCAGCCCCCTTCGGCGATCGGGTTGTGCATCATGCCGTATGCGCGCAGCTCGAGCCGATGTTCGACCGTCGCAGCAGTCCAATCAGCTTTGCCTGTCGGAAGGGGCGCGGCACGGTGGCTGCACTTCGGCGCGCCCGTGAGCTCGCGCGCCGATTTCAGTGGTATCTGAAGTTGGATGTCGAGCACTACTTTGAGACCCTGCCTCACGCAGGTCTGCTGAAGCGGCTCTCGGAGGTGGTGGAGGATGCAGAGGCGTTCGCAATCTGTGAGCGCATCGTCCGCTTCGGGGCTCCCGGCTCTCAGCCGGGTCATGGAGTTCCGATTGGGAACCTGACCAGCCAGCACTTCTCGAACGACTACCTGTCACAGCTTGATCATCATCTGATGCGTTCACTCCGGGTTCCGGCTGCACTTCGGTATATGGACGACATCCTCATTTTCTCGGATGACCCCTCTGAACTTCGGGCTTGCCGAGCAGAACTTCAGGGTTGGGTTGGGGTTCGGCTGGGGCTTCGTCTCAAGCCGAGCGCTGAGCGGCTTGCTCCAGTATTGAGCGGCGTACCATTCTTGGGCTTTCGCATCTGGCCATCGCACATCCGTTTGGACGGAGCTCGGCGGACTCGACTTGCTCGGCGGCTACGGACCACGCTCGCGGCGCTTGATCGCGGCTCGCTTTGTGAGCATGATGCCGCTGCATGTCTGCAAAGTGTTTGTGCTTGGAGTGACCTAGGCGGTGCCGTACGGTTCCGGCAGTCAGTCCTGGCCAGATACGAACAGACAGGCGCTAGGCCAATCGACGAGCAGGCTCCAACCGGGTGAATCGCGGCGGGTCGTGGAACAACAACGCCCGCAACGCGCGGGCCGCGAATCGCAACAACGCCACGCCGGACAATCGCAACAACAACCTCGGCTTTCGCCTCTCCAGCACACGGGCCGCCCGATACTGCAGCGGTCAAGGTCGCTCCGTCAGTGCCACCGTGTCCATGTCGATTCGGCCCGCGTTGCAGTGAGGTAACTGCAACCAAAGAAGCCAAGCCCCGCAGCCGCGATCCCGCTGCGGGGCGCTACGCCTCGGGCCCTGTGATCGGGTCGGCGAGCCGTCCACAGTCTTCATGGTTCGGCACCAACCTCACGGACCGGACGCGCGAGGGTGAGCTGTTCGTCGAGGGCGGCGGTGGTGTCGACCTCTGGTTCGCGGCTGCGGCTAGAAGGTGGGGCGGATGCTGGTGCTGGTGCCCGGCGCCAGCCGCACCGTCTTCTCGAACTTCTTGCCGTAGAACTTCACCTGCACCGTGTGGCTCCCCGCGCTCACGGGGAAGATGGCCTTTGGTGATTCGCCAACGGCCTTGCCGTCGATGGCAACCTTGTAGCTTCCGCTGGTGCCCGGGTAGATGATGCGGATGGTGGCTTGGCCCCGCGGCTCGGCGAGGTGCACCCGCGGCGGCGGCCGCTTGTCGGCCTTGGGCGTGGGTGTGGGCGTAGGATCTAACGCTGCGCTACCGCTCGCCTCGCCAGCGCCTACGGCCTGCGCGGGTGTTGGGTCAGCGACCGCAGGAGCGGGGGAAGGTTGCGGCTCAGTTGCTGGCGCCGCCTCCGCCACGACCTCGGCCTGTGGCGCAGCCGGCGGCGCGGGCGCCTCACTCCGCATGAGCCACCAGCCGCCTGCAAGCAGCGCAGCGATGGCCACGCCCACCCAGAGCTTCGATCCAGACTTCGGCGCAGCCGCTTCCATGGTCGGCTCCGGCGCGGGCGCAGGGGGCGAGGCGAGCCACCCGTTGCCGGGCAGCGGGCGCGCAGGTGATGATGGGTCTGGCGTGATGACCGCGTGGGCGGCGTGCGATGCGGCCTGAATGTCCGGGGAGTTGAGCGCCGTGGCCGCAGAGAGGCCAAGCGCCGGTGCTGCGCCAAGCGCGACCGCCGTTCTGGCAACGGGCTGTTCTGGCGCAGACGCCTGCGCTGCGCCTGCCCAGGGCCCCTCGGTGGCCGTCTTGAGTCGGGTCGAACTCACGGCGTCGACGTCGCCGAGCAGCGTGGGGCCGCCGCCTGTGGGCGCTGCGGGGCGCTCCGAGAAGAGGCCGGTGAGGAAGTCTGCGAGATCGCGCTGCGTGACCAGCTGCTGCTGCTCCTTGAGCCACAGTTCGAGCGCCCGCTCCATCTCTGCCACGCTCTGAAAACGGTCCTGCGCCTTCTTCGCCAGCGCCCTGGCAATAATCTCGTCGAGCCCCGCGGGCAGGTCGGCCCGAAAGCTCGACATGGGCTGGTGAGGCTCGTTGAGGATCGCAGAGATGGCCAGCAGCTCGCTCTCGCCGCCAAACGGGCGCTCGCCCGTCAGCAGCTCGTAGAGCACGATGCCCATGGCGAAGATGTCGCTCCGGCCGTCGAGCACCTTGGCGTGAATCTGCTCCGGCGACAGGTAGGCCAGCTTGCCTTTCACCATGCCCGTCTGCGTCTTGTGGACGCTCGAGGCGGCCTTTGCGACGCCAAAATCCACCAGCTTCACCACGCCGATGCGCGAGATGAGGAGGTTGTGGGGGCTGATGTCCCGGTGCACCAGGCCCACCCGGTTGCCCTCCCGGTCCACAAAGTTGTGGGCGTAGTCGAGCCCCGCACAGGCGTCGGCGACGATGCGGACGGCGATGTGGGCGGGGATGGAGAGGCCGCGCGTCTTGGCCCGCACAATGAGCCGGCTCAGGTCGTAGCCCTCGATGAACTCCATCGCGATGAAGTAGCTGTCGCCGTCCTGACCGAGGTTGAAGATGGAGACGATGTGGGGGTGGCTCAGCGAGGCCGCCAGCCGCGCCTCATCCAAGAACATCTCCACAAAGCGCGCGTCGTTCGCGAAGTGCGGCAGGATGCGCTTGATGACCACATCCTTCTGGAAGCCCGCGGGCCCCTGCGTGGTCGCCAGCCAGATCTCGGCCATGCCGCCAACAGCCAGCTGGCGCTGCAACACATACTGACCAATTGTCGCGCCTGCTTCCATGTGGTCCCTCGTTCTGGAACACTACTCTGAGACGGTCTGCGGACGGAAGCAAAAGAAGCGGTCGAGGTGGTCTTTGGCGCTGATGCGGAACTCCACATCGGCCTGCTTGCCAGCCCAGGTTGGCGTGGGGATGACCGTCTCGGGGTAGCCGAGCTGATGCGGCGCGTAGGTTGTCGCAAAGACCCGCTTGCCGTCAACCATCGCCTCGATGGCCACCTCGCTGCCGCGCGGCAGCCGGTGGGCGTAGTAGGTGTTGCCCGCCTTGAAGCGGAGCTGCTTGCCCATCGTCACGCTCGGCCAGCGGATGGACCAGGCGGTCTGTCCGGGCAGACCGTTGGCGGCGATGCACTCGCGGAAGGAGTCGTCCATCTCGCGGAAGGCCGGGCCCACGAAGAGGTAGGGGTCGGTGCGGCCACACTGCCAGGCGTTGGCATCCCAGCGGTCGCAGCGGACGGCGGCCCCCTTGGGCGGCAGCTTCTCCACGACGGCGTCGCGTATGGCGGTGTAGCCGTCCCAGTGCACCGTCTCCGCCTGCTGGATGGTGCCCACCTCCACCCGGTAGTGGCCGGCGTCGAAGCGGGTCTTGGTGCCGGCGCCCAGCCAGG
>CANKLS010000033.1 GCA_947483645.1 Bradymonadales bacterium
AAATAGGCGATCGCGAGCCGCAGTCCCTTCTCCAGATCAACCGAGGGGGTCCAGTCGAGCTTCTCCTGCGCCAGCGTGATGTCGGGGCGCCGACGATAGGGATCATCTTTGGGCAGCGGCATCTCGATGAGCTTCGAACGGCTCCCGGTCAGTTCGATGACCCGCGAGGCGAGCTCCCGGATCGTGATTTCGTTCGGATTGCCGAGGTTAACGGGGCCGTTGAAGTCGTCTTGGTCCATCATGCGAACGAGCCCCTCTACGAGGTCGTCGACATAGCAGAAGGAGCGGGTCTGTTCTCCGCTGCCATAGATGGTGATGTCGTTTCCCTGCAGGGCCTGGACAATGAAGTTCGAGACCACGCGGCCATCATCAAGCAGCATCCGAGGGCCGTAGGTGTTGAAGATGCGGACAACACGCACATCGACCCCGTTCTGCCGATGGTAGTCGAAGCAGAGGGTTTCCGCGACCCGCTTGCCCTCATCGTAGCAGGCCCGAGGCCCGATCGGGTTCACGTGACCCCAATAGTCCTCGCGCTGAGGGTGCACATGCGGGTCGCCATACACCTCGCTTGTAGAAGCCTGAAGGAGTCGGCCGCGCACCCGTTTGGCGAGACCGAGCATGTTGATGGCACCCATGACGGAGGTCTTGACCGTCTTGACCGGGTTGTACTGATAGTGAACCGGCGATGCGGGGCAGGCCATGTTGAAGATTCGGTCGACCTCCAACAGAATCGGGTCGACGACATCGTGGCGGATGATCTCGAAACGGTGATTGTCGAGCAGATGGGCCACATGTTGGCGCCGACCTGTAAAGAAGTTGTCGAGGCAGATGACCTCATGCCCGTCATCGAGGAGGCGCTCGCAGAGATGCGAACCAATGAAACCCGCGCCGCCTGTAACCAAAACTCTCATAGTCTCTCCTCGTTACAAACCGACGCGGACCGCCTTCGCCGCCATGAATGACCACTCATGGCAAGCACGCTAACAGGCAATCCCGTAGAGAGCGTACAGTCGATCGTTGTATCCCTCAACGGTGAAGCGCGCGCGAACATCTGCGAGCGCGGCCGCACCTACGGCAGTTAGAGATGCCGGATCGGTTGCCAACTTGACCATCGCGCGGGCGAGCGCGTCGGCATCGAGCGTGGCATAGATGAAACCAGTCTCGCCCTCTCGAACCGCCTCGCTGATACCACCCTTGTCGGGCACAATCACCGGCAAACCGCAGGCCATCGCCTCGATGCAGACAATGCCAAAGGGCTCGAACGGGGCGGCATGCACAAAGACATCGCAGGAGGCGATGACTGCGGGCACATCGGAGCGCATGCCGAGGAAGTGGACGCGGTCGCTGATGCCGAGCGTCGCGGCGAGCTGCTCGAGTTCGCTCCGCTGTTCGCCATCGCCTACGACGACCAGACCCACATGGGCACCGGCGGCGGCGGCGGTTGCCGTTGCTCTGATGCTCACATCGACCCGCTTGTTCACGCCGCGTCCGAGGGTCCCGACGGTTACGAACCTAACGGCGCCTTCGGGCAGCGAGAAGGCAGCGCGCGGCGAGCCGGCCTCACGGGGCACAAAGCGCTTCACGTCCACGCAGTTATGGAAGACCTTCAGCCGGCTCTCGGCGGTGCCGTGGGTTGCTTGCACCCAGCGCTTGAGCGCATCACTGCACACGATGACCTCCTGCGCTGCGACCTGGCCGACGAAGTTCGCTACCCGCATCGGCCTGCTGTTCAAGTAGATGTCACCCTGCTCAAAACCGATGCGTCGCGGCACGCCTGCAAGAACTGCCGCTGGGAGTCCCAGGAGGCGGCTCCATGTCAAATGAGCCTCGACAAGTTGCGGCCCGACCTCGCGAAAGCGGCGGCTCAACTTCGCTACGACACGGTCGTATCGGCGCGACCGAAAGTCGGCGCGGAGGTCGAAGATATCCACCTCTATTCCGAGGGCGCGGAGTTCGGCGGCGATCGGCCCGTCTTCGAACAGGCCGCCCACCCGGTGACGGTAGGGGAAACGCCGCTGCGCATCGGCGAGGATGGTGACCAGGTGAGTCTGCGCTCCGCCGAGCCGGAACTCGTCGATGAGATGATAGATGAGCGGTTGGGGCATGCAGAATCTCCTCGTCTGGCTCCAACTAGCCAGATGGAAGGCAGAAGGCGAATTGGCTGAGGAGCTCGGATTGCGCTGCCCGCCGCAGGTGCGCGCATCACGGTTGCGGGCTTGGCCTGTCTCGTCTAGGAGACAGGTCGACTTCTGGCCTAGCGGCCCACACACGGCTGAATCTATCCCATGAACAAGCCCGCTCTTCGTCTCATCGCAGCTCTCGTCGCGCTCACAGCTGTGCAGACGGCCTGTTACAACCGCTACACCATCTCGACGGATGAGCTGAGCAACTTGGACTCATCGCACATCGCCCGCTCCGTCGTCGTGAAGGACGACACCGGCATGGATGTGACGGTGAGCGCCACCACGCCCATCAAAGTACAGACCGCCGCGCGGGAGTATTCGGTTTCGCCCTTTAACTTCGCGCTCAACGAGAGCCAGCTTGTCGCGCCCGACTACGACCTGCTCCTTAGCCGTGAAGAGGTTACGGGAGCCGTGGTGTCGGAGTTCGCTTCGTCCAAGACCTGGTCAATCGCGGCCGGTGGCCTGCTTGCTGCCATCGGTGCCTTCGTCCTTATCAGCGCAAGTGCCGGCGCCGACGGGACAGGCAAGTAACGGACCGCTCAAGAGGTTGCCCCATGCGACCCTGCCTCCGCTTCTTCTCCGCGTTGACGGTCTGTTTTTCTGTGGCAGCATCGGCAGCGGCTGAAGACGACCAAGGGCCCACCTACCCCCAACGCACCGATCCGAGCGTTCCAGGCGGCGCGCGGCTCGGCGACGACGACCGAGACGACAATTTTGACGGCTATCCAGATGGTCCGCGCGATCCAGACGACGCCTACTTCGACACCACGGCGGAGTACCGGGCCTACACCCCCAACTGGACTGGCTCGTTCGTAGGCGGCGGCCTCATCGGTGGCCTTACGCGCCAGAATGCTGGCTTCTTCGACAGCCCCGTGCGCGACGGCCTCTTCGGCGCCTTCCTCCAGGCCGCGTCGACCCAGCTCGTCATCGACGGCGAACTTGCCTACACCCAAGCCAGCACGCAGGCAGCCATCGGTGGAGAGGCAGTCGAGATCAACCGGCACACCATCTCCGCTGCCGGCCTCGTACATCCCTTGTTCCTCGGGAACATCCGCGGTGGTTGGTCCGCCTTCGTGGTACCCGGCATCTATGGCACCGCGGGGCTATCGTGGAACTGGGCCTCCATCAAGGGCAAGGCCCGCGACGTAGAAATCAGCGAAAACGGCTGGCATGTAGGTGGGGGCTTCGACATTCCCATCGACTCACCGCAAGACGGCGGCGCCTTCTGGGCCGGCCTCCAATACCGATACCACCGCATCACCGACAACCGCGACGTTGTCTTGCTGCGCGACGGCCTCTTCTCGGAGCAGCAGCTGCTCTTCAAACTGGCCTACCGGCACAACGGCAACCTCTTCGTCGGCAAGATGGGGCCGGATAGCCTCTAGCCGGCGCGGACCGGCTAGCGGGTCTCGAAGAGCGCGCTCACCGAGCGGCCATCGTGGATACAGCGGATTGCTGCTGCAAAGAGCGGCGCCACCGTGAGCACGCTGAGCTTGTCGAACTGCTTGGCATCGGGGATCGGGATGGTGTCGGTGACGACAATCTTGTCGAGCAGGCTGGCCTGCATGTTCTTGGAGGCCGAGCCGGTGAAGACTGCGTGGGTGGCGCCGGCGATGACGCGGGTGGCGCCGGAGCGGCGGAGGATATCGGCGGCCTGTAAGAGGGTGCCACCGCTGGCAATCTCGTCGTCCGCGACGAAGGCGGTACGGCCACGCACATCACCGATGAGGTTCTCGGCGCGGGCACTCTCGTCGTCGGCATACCGGCGCTTGTCGATGATGGCCAGGTCGAGGTTGAGCAGGCTGGCGAGCTTGCCAGCATCCTTTGCGCCGCCCGCATCGGTGGCGACCACGACAGCATCGTTGCCCGCGGCCTCGCGACGCATGAAGTCGGCAAGAAGCGGCATGGACTGCAGGTGGTCCACCGGAATCTTGAAGAAGCCCTGAATCTGCGGCGAGTGCAGGTCCATGGTCAGCACACGGTCTGCACCGGCGGCCTCGAGGAGGTCGGCAACGAGACGGGCCGTGATGGAGATGCGCGGCTTGTCCTTCTTATCGGACCGAGCATAGGGAAAATAGGGCATGACAGCCGTCACACGGCGGGCGGAGGCCCGCTTGAGCGCATCGATGAAGATGAGCAACTCCATGAGGTGCTCGTTTACGGGCGAACTGCTCGTCTGGACAACGAACACGTCGGCCTCGCGCACATTCTCATGGACCTGCACCATCAGGTTTTCGTTGGAGAATCGGATGACCTCCGACCTGCCGAGCGAGACCCCAAGCTCCGCGCAAATGCTCGTTGCGAGCTGTGGATGGGATCGTCCAGAAAACACCAACGTGTCGTTCCGCATTCGCGCCTCTCCTGTGGTGAGTTCGGGCGATCACGTGGTCGCTCCGATGCGATGCGTCAAGTCTCATTTGGGGGCAGTAGCACCTGCCCGCAGGACCGGTCGGAGCCAGAAAGCCCCCTCGAGCTGGCGCCGGTCGAGCCGCGTCGGCAGGGGCGTTCCGCGGCCGAGATCGGGGAAGTCGAGGGTGTAGTGGAGGCCGCGACTCTCGGTGCGGCGGAGGGCCGACTCAATGATGAGCTTGGAGACCATCGCGATGTTCCGCAGCTCGATGATGTCGTTGTCGACATCGTGATCCCAGAAGTACTCCACGATCTCCGACAGCAGCAGATCGATGCGGCGGCGGGCGCGGAGGAGGCGCTTGGTGGACCGGACAATACCCACATAGTTCCACATGAAGCGGCGGATTTCGTCCCAGTTCTGAGAGACGATTACAGCCTCATCGGGCGACCGCGCCCTGCCCCGGTTCCAGGTAGGGACTTCGGGCAGCGGATAGGCGGCCACACCATGGATGCGAGCTGCGGCATGTGCGACCGCGCGGGCTCCAAAAACGAGGCCTTCGAGCAGGCTGTTGGAGGCAAGGCGATTGGCGCCGTGAAGCCCCGTGTAGGCCACCTCTCCGATGGCGTAGAGGCCGTCTATGGAGGTGCCTCCGTCAAGGTCGACCTCCACGCCGCCACAGAAGTAGTGGCAGGCGGGGACGACAGGGATGGGCTGCTTGCACATGTCGATGCCGAACGACATGCAGGTCTCGTGGATGGTCGGGAAGCGCTCGACGAGGAAGTCGGACGGCAGGTGGGTCATGTCGAGGTAGACGCAATCGGCGCCGGTCCGTTTCATCTCCAGGTCGATGCCGCGTGCGACGATGTCGCGCGGCGCGAGCGCCCCCATCTCGTGAAGTCCCCGCATGAAGGGTTCACCGGCTGCGTTCCGCAGCTCGCCGCCCTCGCCGCGAAGTGCCTCGGAGATGAGGAAACCCTTGGAGCCCGGCTGGTAAAGACAGGTGGGATGAAACTGCACAAACTCGAGGTTGGCGACGGTGCAGCCGGCGCGGTAGGCCATGGCGATTCCGTCGCCGGTCGCGACGTCGGGGTTGGTAGTGTAGAGGTAGACCTTGCCCGCGCCGCCCGTGGCCAAAACGGTGTTTCGGGCGAGAATGGTGCGTACCTCGCCAGAGCGCTTGTCGAGGACATAGGCTCCGATGCAGCGGTCGCCGGCGGGGGCCTCTGCGCCAAGCCGTCTGAGCGTGATAAGGTCGATGGCGACCGTCTCTTCGGCGAAGCGGATGTTGGGGTGGCTGCGGGCGGCATCGAGGAGCACGGCCGCAATGGCCTTGCCTGTCACGTCTCCAGCGTGCAGCACACGCCGCTGGCTATGGCCTCCCTCGCGGCCGAGGTCGAAGCCGCCGCCGGACTGGTCGAAGGGGACGCCGATATCCGCCAGCGCTTGCACCTGCTCCGGCCCTTCACGAACGGCCCGCTCCACGGCAGCCAGATCGCAGAGGCCGGCACCGGCGACGAGCGTGTCCGATACATGCTGCTCAAAGCTGTCTCCGACTGCGGTGACCGAGGCGATGCCACCCTGCGCGTATCGGGTGTTGGACTCCGACGCCTCGCGTTTGGTCACGACCAGAACGGAGCCATATTCGGCAGCCTTGAGCGCGAACCAGAGACCGGCAATGCCGCTTCCAAAGACGAGGTAGTCTGCATCGTAGCTCATCTCGAACGCCTCCACGTGGCGGTTGGCTGCCAGCCCATCCGACCATGCGTACGAGCCTGCAGCAGTCGAAGTTCTGGCACTCCTTCTAAGCCTTTGTCATAGTAACGGCGATGTCGATGCACACCTTTTGCAACCTGCTCGCGCTGCGCACGACGCGATGGGCGCTGGCGCTCAGCCTTCTGCTGCTTTTAGCGGCAGCGGCATCTCCGGCGCGAGCCGATATCTACCGCTACGAGCAGCCGGACGGCACCGTGGTCTTCACCACAAAGCCGCAGGCAGGACAGGCTCCCACGACCGTCTACAGCAACCCCCGTTCCGCGGGGCGTTCGGGCGCACAGCCCCGTCGGAGCTCTGCTGCGAGTGGTGCGGAGTCGCGCGCACCAGGTCGATTCGACGCCTACATCCGAGAGGCTGCGACCCGGTTCCAAATGCCAGTCGCCTTCATCAAGGCGGTTATCCAGATCGAGTCCGGCTTCAACCCAAACGCGGTGAGCCCGGTTGGCGCGCAGGGGCTGATGCAGCTCATGCCCGGCACCGCCACCGAGATGCAGTGCGCAGACCCATTTGACCCCCGCGATAACATCATCGCGGGCACCAAATTGCTCCGCCTTCTCTCCAACCGCTACAATGGCGACATCAACCTTGTGCTCGCAGCCTACAACGCCGGCCCCGGAAATGTTGCCAAGGCGAACGGGATCCCCTTCGAGGAGACGCGGGTCTACGTCGAGAATGTCTACGCAGCCTACCAGCGATTCTTGGCAGCAGAACGCCAGCCCTAATCATCTCCGGAGTCGGCTTGGATAGGCAACGCATCGGCATCAAAAAACGCCCCAACTTCCGCGAAGACATCTGGAATCTTCCCAATGTGCTCACCATGGGGCGCATCGTGGTCATCCCACTGATCTGCTGGCTGCTCGCACAGGGCACACCGCTCTATTGCCTCATTGCCGCTTGGCTGTTCGGAGCCGCAGCCTTCACCGACTGGCTCGACGGCTACATCGCTCGCAAGCGTGGCCTCGAGTCCATGACCGGCAAGTTCCTCGACCCGCTCGCAGACAAGCTCCTCGTGATGGCGGTCTTCATCGTACTGGTGCCCATGTACCGCATTCCAGTCTGGTTCGTGGTGCTGTCGCTCACGCGCGAAATCTCCATCACAGCGCTCCGGGCCCTCGCAGCCGGCGAAGGGATCATCATCGCGGCCGAGTGGGGCGGGAAGTGGAAGACTGCCTTTCAGCTTGTCGGCATTGTCTGCCTCATGCTGCACTACGAGTACACGTTGCCGCTCGGCTTCACCTCGCTCGATGTCCGCTTTCATCATGTGGGCATGGCACTGCTCTCCATCTCACTCTACTACAGCCTCAACAGCGGCTGGTCCTACTTCCGCGACTTCGTACGGGCCACCGACCCTCGCTCCAAGACGGCGACAGAATAGGCCGATGACATGAGACTGCCGCTTTGCTAGCGCCTGCTCTGGCACCGACCGAGCCGCTTCGATCTCCGCTCGCTGAGAGTCCTGTGTGACGACCCACTCCGACGCAAGCCTGCGGCCACCGTGGCCGCGGAAGAAGCTGACCTTCTCGCCCGAAGTCCACGCGATGAAGGAGGTCTTCCGGCGCCATGAGCTCCGCACGGTCTGCGAAGATGCCAAGTGCCCCAACATGTCGGAGTGTTTCAGCCACCGCGAGGCAACCTTCATCGTCATGGGCGACCGATGCACGCGGCGCTGCAGCTTCTGCGCGATCCCTACTGGCAAGCCAGCAGCACTCGATGCGCTTGAGCCTGTCCGGCTGGCACGGGCCGTCACCGAGCTCGGTCTGCGCCACATTGTGGTGACCGGGGTCGCTCGCGACGACCTCGATGACGGTGGCGCGTCACACTACGCAGCCTGCGTGCGCGAGATCAGAACGCACAACCCCGACACCACGGTCGAGGTCCTCACCTCGGACTTCCACGAGCAGGAGAGCGCTATCGCGACTCTCCTTGCAGAAGACCTGCATGTCTTTAACCATAACCTCGAGACGGTCGAACGGCTCCACCGCGAAGTGCGCCCGCAGGCCCGCTACGACCGCAGCCTGCGTGTCCTCAAGCGGGCCAAGGAGCTGCGTCCCGACATCTTCACCAAGTCGGGGATCATGCTCGGCCTCGGCGAACGGGATGACGAGGTCGAGCAGGTGCTACGAGACATCCGTAACCACGGCGTCGATGTTATGACCATCGGGCAGTACATGCAGCCCCTCAAGCGAAAGTCGGATGTGGCCGCCTTTGCCCCCCTCGAGCGATTTGCCCGCTTCGAGGCGCTCGGCAAGGAACTTGGATTCACGCTCACGCTGTCGGGGCCCTATGTACGCTCCTCCTTCGCTGCAGGCGACGCCGCGGCACTGCTCGGGTCGCGCCGTTCACCTCTTCCCGAAGGCCAACTGTGATGAACAGCATTCGCCCTCGCTCGCTGCTCACGCTCGCGCTCCTGCTGCTGTCTGCCCTGTGCTGGGCGGGGCCTGCCTCGGCCCAAGGCGCGCCCAAACTGCGGCTCTTGGTCGCTGGAGCGCCGGCCTCTGGGCTCTCCGTGAAGCAGGCTGCCGACCTGGTCGAAGAGTCGGCCTACATCGCCGACGACTTCGGTCTCTACACCGTCAGCCGAACCTACCAGGTAGAGGCCGTCGCAGGTCGCGCCCTTGCGACCACTGTGGAGCGGTGCGGCGGCAAAGAGGCATGCCTGGTTCCGGCGCTGTCCGGCTCTCTCTTCGACTATGTGCTGCTGGTGCAGCCGGCCGCCGTTCCCCAAGGCGTCGACGTCAGCTACAAACTCCTCGATGTCCGTGCCGGACTGACCGCCTCGACCACCCTCGCCAGGCTGCCCGGCCCCGTCGAGTTCGCCTATCTCCTCGGCGCCTGCCAAGAGGCGCTCAAGGCGACGCCCGACTACATCGCGCCTAGCATGGCGGCAGCCGCCTTGCTGGTGCAGCAGCAGCCCGCTCGAGCTGTCATGTTCGCCGCCGAACCCGCGGCGCAGGCAACGCGGCCCTACACATGGCTCTACGGTAGCGCGGCGCTGATGTTTGGCTCGGCCACGCTGCTCGGGTTCGCGGCAGACGATGTGCAGCAAGAGCTGCAGGCTCGCCCGCACACCTCCGCCCGCGTGGCCGAACTACAGGAGGAAGGCGAGGTAAAGCAGACCTACGCCAACATCGCCTTCGGTGTAGGTGCTGCGGCCCTTGCGACCGGTGTCATCTTTCAGATCCTCGACAACGAGAACCCGCAGGCCTCGCGCCTAGAGCTCCGCACCGACCTCCGCTCGGTCTCGCTCGACTGGCGCTTCTAGCGCCGACGGAAGAGCATCCGCACACCCGGCAGTCCGAGCGCTGCGGGGCGCTCAAGCACCAGCCAGGATGCCGTCGCGTCCACGCAGTACAGTTGATCGACCGCCAAGCCTGAGGCGTAGTCGAAGCGGAGCGCGCCACCTGCCGCGGACCACTGCCCCTGCTCAACGACACCGAGTTCGATGCGCTGCTCGGAGCAGCCGCAAGTAGCTCCCGTCACGCTGCAATCTCCGCCCAAGGCGCTGCCGCGACAGAAGTCACCGTTGCCGTAGCAGGAGGTGGGGATGCGGCTGTCGAGTGTGAGCAGCCGTTGCTCGTAGTCGAATCGGAGCAGCCCGTTGTCTCGCAACTCCATGACCCCCTCAGCGCTGCCGCTCGTGGCGTAAGAGGCGCTGGTGCAGGTGCCGCCCAGCGGGTCATAGCCCTCGGGGAAGGGGCAGTAGCGGACGATCTCCCAGGCTCCGTTCGGCGCAAGCTCGCACCCTGCCGAAAAGCTGAGACCGGCGAGAAGGTCGGCGCAGTCTGCAGAGTCCTCCGCCGCGGGGCCAGCGCCGGTCGACCCTTCGTCCGCGCAAGCAGCCAGGGCGCCCAGCGCTACCCAGAGAAGCAGCCGCTCCGACAGGCGCAGACTAGGCACCACCGGCCGCATGGAGCACCCGCTGCCAGGAGGCACGGGACTGGAGCAGCGCCGCCCGTTGGCGTCCCGGCGCGGCCACCGCACGGGCCTTGAGCTCGGCAACCGTAGCATCGAGCGCGCCGATGCGGGCGCGGGCGCCGTCCAGGGCTGCACGAGCCTCGGAGGCGACGCGGCTGCTCTCACCCACAGCGGCCGCGGCTTCGGCGCGGACGGTCGCGAGCAGCTGCTCGCGGCTGGCGAGCGCCTGCGTGGCAGCGGTGAGCTCAGCAGCCCGAGCCGCCTCTGCGGAGCGGCTGGATGCCAGCTCCTCCGCAAACCGAGCTGCATCTACCAGAGCGCCCGTCGCCTCTGCCTCCAGCCCCGAGACGCGGGCATTGGCAGCATCGCGAGCGCGCATGCAGCCACCAAGCTCATCGCGCATGGCGTCGAGCTCGGTGCGCGCACGAGCCTCGCCCCGCTCCTCTGCCTCATCGAGTTCTCCGCGCAGCCGCTCACGCTCACGCGCAATCGTGGTGAGTTCGCCCCGAAGCACGAAGAGCTCAGCATCCTGGGCTGCGCTGCGGGCGCGGGTCTCGGCCATCTCGACCGCATCGGAGCCATCGAGCAACGGAAGCTGCCGCGACTCGCCCTCCACGGCTGCGCGCGCGGGACCACTTGCTGCGCTAGGCACTACGCCTTGGTCCAGCGAGGCCAGAATCTCTTCGGTCGACAGACCAAGCGCCTGTATCTCACGAAGCCGCTGCCGCGCACCCTCCACCGTAAAGCGGTGCGCGTAGAGAAGGCTCCGGATGACCATGAGCAGCTCAATGTCTTTGCGCCGAAAGAGCCGCTGCTGCGACTTGGTCTTCGACGGCCTCAGCACCCGGAACTCGCTCTCCCAGTACCGTATGATGTAGGGCTTGACCTCGATGAGCTTCGCGACCTCACCGATCTTGAAGTAGGTCTTGTCTGGAATGTTCAAGGCCACGAACACCTGCCCGCAGCGCTAGCTGCCGGAGCGCCCTTTGAGCGCGTCGTTGATGTGAGCCTTCAGCACCGGCGATGCCTTGAAGGTAACCACGTGACGCGCTGTGATCTCTGTCTCTTCGCCCGTCAAGGGATTGCGTCCCATGCGCTGGCGCTTGAACCGGACCGAGAAGTTTCCAAAGCCGCTGAGCTTCACCTGGTCGCCCTTCGCAACGGTCTCGCGCAGCATGTCGAACATGGTGTCGACCAGCTCGGCGGACTCCCGCTTCGAGAAGCCGCCAAGCTTGGTGTGAATCGCGTCAGCCAGATCGCTCTTGGTCGTGGTGCTCATGAGACTTCGCATGTGGGGGGTATCACTGCCGTCTACCGTGCGAAGCCGCGCATGACAACGAGAACGAACATCGTCCCGACTCCGCTCGGTTACCGCGTCGAAGCGCCCAGTTCGGAGGTCAGCCGCTCCACCACGGCCTGATGCGCCACCTCGATTTCGGCATCGGTGAGCGTGGCCTCCGGGCTCCGATAGGTAACCCGCAGCGCAAGGCTCCGCTTGCCCTCCACGAGCCTATCGCCCGCATAGACATCGAAGAGCCGGACCGACTCGACCAACCCACTCTCGAGCCCCGCCACGCAGGCCTGAACGGTGGCGAAGGGGATAGATGCGTCGAGCAAGAGCGCCACATCACGCGTGGCATCCTGCGTGCGGCTCATGCGGGCGAACCGCACCGCCGGTGCCGCCTTCGCAGCCAGCGCGGCGAGGTCGAGTTCGCAGGCAAAGACCGCGGTGCTCAGATCAAAGGCGTCGAGCGTTGTGGGGTGCAAACGGCCAACATGGCCAACGACTTCCCCCTCGAACAGCACCGCAGCGCGGGCCGCAGGATGGAGCCACGCTGGGCCCTCAGCAACAGGAACGAAGGTCAGGGGACGGCCGATCGCGACGCCCACAGCGTCTACAAGCCCTGTCATGTCGTGCGCATCGAACCGCTCGCCCGCTCCAGCCCAACGCCGCGCCCGCTCACCGGTCGCTACCGCCGCGTAGGTCAGTGGCTCCTTCGCTCCGCCTTCAGGAAAGCGGGCGCCGAGCTCAAAGAGCGCGACCCGGTCGCCGCCGCGTGCGAGGTTGTGCGCCACATTGCCGAGGAGACCTGCGAGCAGCGTCGTGCGCATCACAGACTGCTCCGCCGACAGCGGATTGCTGAGCACCACAAATGCGCTCTCACCGGTCACGGCCGTCAGCTTCGATGGCTCGCCAAAGCCCCAGTTCACCGCTTCGCTCCAGCCGAGCCGGACGGAGGTATCGCGCACGGCCTCCACCAACGCGAGCTGCGCGCGGGTCTGAATGGGCTGTTCGGCCTGCGCCACCGGAGCGCCTTCGCGACGCACAGGCTCCTCGCCGGGCCTTCCCTCAGGAAGCGTTGCAGGAAGCGCATCGAAGCCCACGAGCCTGCCAATCTCTTCGACGAGATCGATGGGGCGCTCCACGTCGCTCCGACGCGGTGGCACGGTGACCTGCCAGACGGCGCCGCGCTCCTCCCACGAGAAGCCAAGCGAGCCGAAGATAGACCGCACCCGCTCCTCCGAGACCGCCATCCCGAGCACCCGCTCGGTCATGGCGATGGGGTAGTCGATGACCTGTGGCGCGATGGCGCGGGCGATGAGGTCGATGGGCTCCGGAGCGATGACCGGAGTGGCGCCGCAGGCCTGCTGCGTCGCCGCAAGAAGCGCAATGGTCCGCTCCACAACGGTAGGAATTCCGTGCGGATCAACGCCGCGCTCAAAGCGGTAGGAGGCCTCCGACCGCATCTTGAGCCGCTTCGCCGTGCGACGAACCCGCATGCGGTCGAAGTGCGCGACCTCGATCAGCACCGAGGTGGTCTCATCAGAGATCTCCGTGTTGGCGCCGCCCATGACACCCGCCAGCGCGATCGGCCGCGCGGCATCACAGATGACCAGGTCACCTTCGACCAGCTGCCGCGCGCTGCCATCGAGCGTCTCGAGCAGTTCGCCAGCCAGTGCCGCCCGCACAACCACCCTGCTGCCCTGCAGTTCGCCGAGGTCGAAGGCGTGGAGCGGCTGCCCCTGCTCAAAGAGGATGTAGTTGGTGAGGTCGACCAGGTTGCTCACAGGGCGCTGTCCCACAGCCTTCAACCGCCGCTGCATCCAAAGCGGCGACGGTGCCACCTTTACCCCGTGCGCTACGATCGCGGCGTAGCGGCTGCAGCCCTCGGCATCGGCAACCTCCACCGTCGTAAACGAGGCTGTCGCCGCACCCGTCACGGCCAGCACCGGCTCGGCGGCGGAAATACGCAGAACCCGGCCCATGCAGGCCGATATCTCCTTTGCGAGCCCCACGATGCTGAGACAGTCGGCCCGGTTGGGCGTTACAGAGAGCTCAAAAACGAGATCGTCGAGCCCTACCGCAGCCGCGAAGGTCGAGCCGATGACGATCCCGTTGTCGAGCAGCATCAGCCCTCCATTCTCATCGCCGAGCCCGAGCTCCTTGGCGGAGCAGAGCATGCCATGCGACGCGACGCCGCGGATGGTGGCCGGCTGCACCTCGAGGCCGTTCGGGATGCGTGCGCCGGGCAGCGCAAGCGGAACAACGCAGCCAGCCGCAGCATTCGGCGCGCCACAGACAACCTGCCGCAGCGTACCGCTACCGTCGTCTACCTGGCAGACCTGGAGTTTGTCGGCGCCGGGGTGCGGTGCGGCCTCCATAATGCGGGCGACAACAACCAGCTCAAGCCCCTGATCGAGGCGCTCGATACCCTCCACCTCGATGCCTGCAGTCGTCAGCGACCGCGAGACCTCACCGGCCGTCAAACCGGTCAAATCCACCCACTCAGCTAGCCAGTTCCACGAAGCGCGCATGGCTCTCCTCTCCTGCGGTTTTGAGCACCGCGCTAAGCAAACTGCGAAAGGAAGCGATGGTCGTTCTCGTAGAAGTGACGAATGTCGTCCACGCCGTAGAACAACATCGCGACCCGCTCTACGCCAATCCCGAAGGCGAAGCCGCCAAAGACCTCCGCATCCAGACCAACGGAGGCGAGCACGGCCGGATCGACCATGCCGGCGCCCAAAATTTCAATCCAGCCGGAGTGCTTGCAGACGCGGCAGCCGCTTCCTCCGCAGAACACACATTGCACGTCGACCTCGACGCTGGGCTCTGTGAACGGGAAGAAGCTCGGCCGGAGCCGGATCTCCAGCTCCCTTTCGAAGAGCCCGCGGGTGAAGCGGAGCAGAGTCCCCTTGAGGTCGGCCATCGTGACAGCCCGGTCGATGACCAGCCCCTCAACCTGGCGGAAGTTGGGGCTGTGGGTCATGTCGAGGGTGTCGCACCGGTAGACCGCGCCCGGCGCAGCGATTCGGATGGGCGGCTCGTTGGCCAGCATGGTCCGAATCTGGACGGGCGAGGTGTGGGTCCGGAGGAGCCTGCCGTCCGTGGTCAGGAAGGTATCCTGCATGTCGCGAGCGGGATGGTCGGGCGGAAAGTTGAGCGCCGTGAAGTTGTGAAAGTCGGTCTCGACCTCAGGTCCGAGTGCGACATCGAATCCCATCTCGGCGAACACGGCGAGCATCTTGCGTTCGACCAGGCGGAGCGGGTGGACGGAACCAGCCTCGGCACGGCGGCCTGGGAGGGTGAGGTCGACGAAGGGGCCCGCGAGATCGCGGCTGCGTGCTTCGCCGCGGAGACGGACGAGGTTCTGCTGCAGGAGCTCCTCGACCTTGTCTTTGGCCGCATTGACGGCCTGACCGAAGCCGGGCCGCTCTGCGGGCGGGATCTCGCGCATGCGCGCCATGAGGGCGGCGACGGCACCGGTCTTACCCAGGAAGCGAGCCTTGGCGTGGAGCAGCGCCTCCTCGGAGGCAGCCGCAGCAAAAACGGAATCCGCCTCTTTGATGACCGACTGGAGCATCTCGGAGGCGGAGAGTGTAGGAGCATTCATGGTAGCGCCGCTGGTTTCGACCGCCTACGAGGCGGCAGCCTGATTTACATCGGAGGCGGCTACCGCTTCAACGCGGAGGGTGTGGCAGCACGCCGAGTTCGTTAGGCCGCAACCGACTTGACCAAGGCGGTGAAGGCCTCAGGGTCCTGCAGCGCAATGGCCGCGAGTACCTTGCGATCAAGCTCGACGCCGGCAACCTTGAGCGCGTGGATGAGACGGCTGTAGGTGATACCGTTGGCGCGGGCGGCGGCATTGATACGGATGATCCAGAGGCCGCGGATCTCACGCTTCTTGTTGCGCCGGTCGCGGTAGGCGTACTGGAGCGACTTGAAGAGCGAGTTCTTAGCAACCCGGAAGATTGTGCCGCGGCGACCACGGAAACCCGAGGTCTGCGCCAGTACCTTGTTACGACGACGGCGGGCCCGAAAGCCTCTTTTAACGCGCATGTCTAACCCTAAGTGGAGATGACGGAATGATACGAAGAGAGAAAACTAGCGCGCGCCGTAGGGCAGCATCTTGCGAACGTGACCCGCGTCGCAGTCACCAAGAACGCCGTTCTGCGCCAGACGCCGCTTCCGCTTCGACGACTTCTTCGTCAGGATGTGGCGCGCTCCAGCCTTGGCACGCTTGACCAAGCCGCTCGCCGTGAACGAGAAGCGGCGGGCCGCCGCGCGATTGGATTTCATCTTGGGCATGGGATCACTTGAACAGAGGGGAGAATTACTCCCAATCACAAAACTTGCATTCACTGACAGATTTGCCTGCCAAGTAGGCGCTGGCGGGATTGAACCGCCGACCCCCTCCGTGTCAGGGAGGTGCTCTCCCACTGAGCTAAGCGCCTGGAAGATCTCTTGGGGGTACCAAGGGGAGCGGCCCTATACGGGATGACCTCCGCACCGTC
>CANKLS010000034.1 GCA_947483645.1 Bradymonadales bacterium
CAGGCGAGGGGACCGCGATCCATCGCCCCGACGGCTTCCCGGACCACCTCCTCCGCTCCCTCCGCGCCTTCGGCGTCCGGGGTGTCACCGGCCGTGATGATGTGTGGGTCGCAGAGCTTCCCCCCGCGACGCCAGGCGCCGTAGCGGCATTGCTCGCTGCCGTAGGATCGACCGACCTCCTCTCCGCTCAGGTCGACGCCGAGCGCAGCGCCGCCCGCCTCGTGGGGACCGCAGAAAATGTGCACGACCTCGCAGCTTTCGAAGCGCGGCTCCGGGCTGCAGCTGGCGATACCCTCCAGTTCGCCGCCGGCCTCGGATCCGCGGCTGCCGTCGGCCTCGGGGTCGGCGACAGCGCCAACGCACTGCACGCCGCCATCGAGCAGGCGACCGGTCTGCCCGATGCGCCGCGGTTCTGGTTCTCGTCGCGCGATGCGGTCGTCGCCGTGCTGCCCGCCGCCTCCGGAAAGGAGCTGCAGCGCCGCCTCCACCGCCGCTTCGTGGAACCCGAGGCCTAGGCGCAGGTCACGGCAGGCAGGGCGGCTCGACGTTCGGATTGAGGTCCGTCACAACCGTCGGCTCCGCAAGCGACCCCCAGCCGTCGCGACCGAACGCCAGTTCAACCGTCTGTCCCGCAGCGGCCTCCACCGTGGCCGCTCCGCCCGCCGACACGAGGCTGCCGGCGCCTACAACACGGTAGAGCTTTGCGGATTCGTCCACACAGTCCTGAGCCTCACTGTCGGCACAGGCCGGCAGCACGGTTCCGTTCCATGTTGCCCCCGCAGCGACCCAGCCCGGGCGCAGGCCGGTGGCCGATACCGATGCGCCTCGACCAGCCCCCGACGCTGCGCCCGACGCATCGGGGTAGAGCGCAAACCGCACGCTATCGCCGAGCGCAGCGAGCGACGAGACGGTCGCCGCGGCATCGTTGCGCATCGTTGCAGGGGCGCGCGTCAGCAGCGGCAGCGCTGTCCCCGCACGCACGAAGGCACCCGCCTCCGTGAGCGGAATGGCGACCTCTTGCGCCGCCCAGTCAGCCGCCCAAGCCAGCGGCGCATCGCCGAAGAGCGGCCACCATGCGCCTGGCGGAAGTGCCGTCGTCTTGGTCGTCGCTCCCTCCGCGAGGACCGGCGTCACGAACAGGTTCTCGCCGATGAACCAGGCGTAGCCGGCCCGGTCCCAGTTGCCCGTCGGATCGGCCAAAAATGGGTGACGCAGGATCGGCATGCCGGTCGCCTGCGCCTCGTCGAGGAGGCCGCGCCAGACGGGGTAGAGCAGGCTGTGAATCTTCGCGTAACGTCGGAAGTGGGCGAGCGACTCCTCGTCCCAGTCGAACCCCCAGTTGCCGCACTTGTCCGACCCGTGGTGGGTCCGCATGACAGGCTCAAAGGCACCCACGACAGTCCAGCGGTGGAAGAGCTCTTTGGTCGTGTTGGGGACTGTCACGGAGGTGTAGCCGGCGATGTCGGTCGCAAACATCGAGACGCCCGATGCCGATACATGCAGCGAGATCGGCACCACGCTCGGCAGGCCGTCGTCGGTGCCCCAGTCGGTGTTCTGATCGCCCGACCAGAGCACCGGGGCGATGCCCGAGGTGCCGCCTTTGCGCGACGCCCAACCCGAGCGTGAGAAGTAGAGCCGATCCGGGTCAGCTACACCCCCGTTCGCAGCCGTGATGCCGCGGGTGTTGGAGCGCTGGTAGGCGAGCGGGTAGCGGTTGTGTTCCAGCCAAAGGCTCTCACCGCTCTCGAGCTGCCCTTCCAGCGGGAGCCACTCCGCGAAGTCGGCCATCCAGCCGTCGAGCCCCACCTCGTTCACCGCCTTGATGACATAGGACTCGTACCATGAGGCGGCGGCTGGGTTGGTGAGATCGACCAAGCCGGTCTGTCGGAATGCGGGGTCTGTCGTGGTGTAGGTTGCGCCCGCCTCGTTCTTCACCAGGAAGCCGCCCGTCTCACCCTCCCCGAACATCCGCGTGGGCCCGGGTACGAAGGGGTTCAGGTAGCCGAGGAAGGCAAATCCCTGCGTATGAAGCCGGTCGATGTCGGTCGGGAGGTCGGGGTAGCGCGCCGGGTCCCACTCCCAAGCGTAGGAGAGCCGGAAGCCGCTGCCGCTCTGCGACCCGCCGATCCAGTCTTCGCTCCAGACCGCGGAGGAGGGCACATCTGCTTCTCGCAGCAGCGTCGCGACCCGCGTAAGCTCCGCGGGCCCACCGACCGCGTGGTTCCAGGGGGCAAAGGCCCAGTCGGGGACCTGCGGCGGACGGCCGGTGAGCCCGGTCGCCCAGGCGATGCCCTCCGATGGGCGCGCCCAGGGATGCAGCGACAGCGCCGGCAGCGACCCTGCCGTGCGGAGCGTCAACCGCTCTGCAGCGCCTCGGTCCAAGTCCAACTCCGATACGGAATCCTCGTCTAGGAGCATCGTGTAGCCCCCCGAAGCATGCATCACGCCCATGGGGGCGTAGGCCGCCTCAAGCGCGTTGGCGAGCGGGAAGCCGGAGTCGCCCTCCAACTTCCCAATCCCCTGCTCCTGCGTCCAGAGCCTGTAAACGCGGCCGCGAAGGTCCATGCCCGTCACCTGCGTCCCGAGGCCAATGAAGCGCTCGTCGGATGGCGAGCCCCAACTCCACTCGCCTGTTGCCGCGCCCTCGAGCGTACTGCTCATCGCGACCCGGAGAGTGCCATCGGCGTCGAGCGAATAGCGCAGCGCGACCGATGCTCCAGGGGCGCCTGCCAACGGCCAGCGGAGCGTAAGCGCATCGGCGGTCGCGGCCTCCACGGTCGCGCTGCCCGCCGGCTGCAGCCAGGTGAGGCGCGATGCCGGCCCGGTCATCGTAACGATCGTGTTGCCGAAGCCGCTCCGGAAGGCTGGCGTGCCCGCAGCGACCCGCGCCCCCGGGTTGGCGTCGTCACAGGTCGCGACACCCGTCGCTACAACCGTCTCGCCGCGCGCCAGCATCCAGCTGCCATCCCCTGCGAAGGCGACGCTGAGCCCCGCCCGCTCGATCCGCGCGAGCTGCTCCACAGGCGCCTGCTTGCAGCTCTCTGCCGCGCTCCCCGAGCCATCAGCACTGCCGTCCGGCGCGGTATCTGAACCGCTGCCCGAACCATCCGTCAGCCCCGTGTCAGAGCCGGTATCGTCGATAGCATCGAGGGTCGCATCGGCGGAGGTTTCGGTAGCATCATCGCCACAGGCGACGAGCAGCAGGAGGGGCAGTAACAAGCGGCGAGACATCGGGCCATCCTGTGTAGGAAGAGACCCGCTTGTCGCTAGGCGCGCAGCGCCCAAGGTTCAACGCTCGTCGAACTTGAGCTGAACCGCGAGCCGCCGACAGTTACCAAGATCCTGAAACTCTTTCGGGTCGTGCGTTGTCACGGGTCCGGCCTTGCCATCTTTACCCATCACGCGGAGCTGAATCGGAGCGGTCAATGAGCGGCGCTCCAGCACCAGCGGCGTCCTGCCGAGCGGCTCTGCCGTGTGGCCCACGACCTCTACCAGATCGAGTGATGGCGGGTCGGAGGTGACGACGACGCTGTAGGGGCGGAACTGGAGGTAGGCGAAAAGGATGATGAGCATGGCCAGCGAGACGAGGCCGGTCATGCGCCAGAGCGAGAGTGAACGCAGGTCGTCCGCGGAGGCCTGTGCGACCGCAGTAGAGCGGAGCTGGGGCAGAGCATCGCTGCTGCCGTCGTCAAAGGCGGCCTGCAGTGCTGAGGCGAAGTCGCTCGTCGTGGCTTGCCGGTCGGCGGGCTGTCGCGACATCGCCTGCAGGATGGTCGTCTCAAACACAGAACCAGCGGGAAGCCGCTTGAGCGGCGCGGGCATCGCGGCCAGCGTCGCGCGGATCCCTTCGGTCGCGTCGTTCGTCTTCACGAAGTAGGGGTGGTGGCCCGAGAAGGCCTGATAGGCAAGGCAGCCCAATGCGTAGACCTCTGCCGCAGGCGCCCGCTCGCAGTTCACCGCGTCGGGGGGGAGTTGCGCGGTCCGGAACCGCCCCGAGGTGGGAGCACCCTCCTCGTCATCGCTCGTCGCGCTACTCGAGGCCGAGAAGGCAAAGACCTCCGGCGGCAGGTGGGAGATGAACTCGGCCACGGGCGGGCCGCCCGCGTTCAGCGAGTCTTCGCGGTAGAGCACCTCGCCGTAACCGAGCAGGATCGCACGGCCCTCCTGGGTCACCCAGACACGCTCCGCGGTCGGGCCTCGGTGCGGCTCGCCTGCAGTGGAGCGGTAGGTATCGAGCGCGGCTGCGAGATCTGCAATCAGCTCCGCAACCTCGTCGGGGTTGAAGCGGTGGCCGCGGGCGAGCATGCTGCTCATGAGGTCGCCGGGCGGCAGCCGCATCACGAGGAAGTGGCTCATCTCTTCCCAGAGTCCGGTGTCGATGATGTCGGGGACGCCCGGGCCGACGACGTTCGGTGTCGTCCGCTGGATGGTGCTGGCAATGCGGGTCCGGTCCATCATGCGGAGCGTCGAGGACTTGAGGCCGGCGTAGGAGCGAATCTGCACGCTCCGGCCGAACGGAAGCCATTGCGCCTCTACAAACTCGTAGATGGGGGTGGCGTGGAGCCGCCTGCCCAGCCGATAGGTGTGATGCAGTTCGACCTGGGTGCCTTCACGGTTGGCGTCCGGGCCGGGGAGGCGGGATGTGGGCATATCGGCCATGGCCGACCTTGGGTGCTTGGTGGATGCAGCGAGGGACTTGGCCTGTTGCACAGCGGCCGGCGGGAGGCAAAAAATGTGCGGCGCTGCCGCGCCGGATGGAGGCGGGGTGTCGACCTGAGGGATTGGCTCCGTGGCGCGAGAGAAGAGAGGGGAGCAGGGGAGTGGCCCACCGGTGGTTGGGAACTGCGATGGCGCGTGATATCGTACCCTTCCGAGTTTCAATATCTTGCGCAGGGTGGAAGATTCGTTCCATCTGGGTGTGCGAGTTTGTCCATCCCCATACGCCGCCATTTGCGGAGTTGCATCAAGATCGCTTAGAGAAGCGGCTACTGGAACCGATTCTCCTCCGGGTGGGCAATGAAGGATGGAAACAGGCGCGCAAGCGGCACCAAGCAACCAACCAAGCAGGTTGCCAAGGTCTTAGGGGCCGCAGCCAGCAAGATCGACAGCAAGGCCGATGGGTTGGTCAGCCATGTGAAGTTTACGCTTTTCCTGCTGCGGAACGGGCGGGCCACGGTCAAGCAGGTGGTCGATGCCGTCGGCAAGGATGAAAAGACGGCGCGCAACTGGCTCAAGGCGCTGGTTCTCAAGATGCCGGAAGATTTTGAGGAGACGCGGCAGCACAACAACGAGGTCCTTGAGATCCGCTCCAAATCAGCGCTCGCAGATGGCTCCGACATCACGGCGCTCCGCGTGGCAGCCCTTCGCCTGGCCATCAATGCCTTCCCCCATCTGCGCGAAACCGCACTCGCCGACGAACTCCAGAAGGCCTGCGACCATGCCTTCGCTTCGCTCGATCCCGACTCCCCCGAGAAGGCAAAGGCACAGCGTTCCTTCGACAGCATGTTGGTTTCGAAGACCCGGATTCTGAGCCCGACCATCGCCTCCGACCTGCTCGACGAACTTGTCGATGCGCTGGTCGGCCTGCACGAGATCGAGATTGAGTATGAGAAGTTCGATGGCGTGCTTCTCCGCGAGAAACTCCAGCCTTGGACCCTCCTGTTCACCGACGAGGGTGTGCAGCTCTACGGCAACATCATCGATTCGCCCGATACCGACCGCATCCGCTTGCAGCGCATCTTTCAGACCGCCCGCATCCGCTCGATACGGAAGCTGAACAGACAGTTCCTCTACCCATCGATCAACGAGTACGATCCCCGCAAGCTCTGGGAGCATGCCTTTGGCTCGTGGCTCCCTCGCGAAGATGCGCCGGTCGAGACCATCGAGTTGGCCTTCCGACCCTTCTGGCGCACCTGGTTCAACACCACGCGGCTCCATCCGTCGCAGAGCGAGCCCAGAGATTTGCCCAACGGGGAGGGCTTCACTGTGACCTTCCAACTTCAGATCACCATCGACTTCGTTCGCTGGGTCCGGGGTTACGGCAAAGCGGTTCGCGTGATGAGCCCGCCCGATCTGCTGTCGCGCCTCGACAACGCGGATCAGGACTGGCCTTAGCCCTACACCGCGAATCGCGAGCGAAGCGCCACGGGGTTGACACCTGAGCGTCGGAAATGGCAGGTATCGGCCAATGGCTGCGCCCATCGCACTGCGCATCCCCACACTCCCCAACCGGGTCTGCCATGAGACATCTCCCGCTCCTCTGTCTCCTTCTCTCCGGCTCCCTCATCGCCTGCGGTGATGACAAGGAGAGCGCGGCGATCACCGATATCGCCGACGGAAGCGGCGATGCCTCCGACGGCAGCGGCGACGGCTCTGCTGCAACCGACACCACCGGTGGCAGCGGCGACGCCGACGGAAGCGGGACCGAGGATGTATGGGTTGTCCCCGATGTTGTCTGCAACCCGGTTCCCACCGAGGCTGCGAAGCTCGAAGCAGGCGCCAATGATGGCTCCGGCATCGTTGCACTTGGTGGCCGCCGCCTTAGCTCACCCGGCACTACGACCGCGGTACCTGGCTTCCCGTCCAACCTGGTCGTCCACCCGTCGCTCCCCGTTGTCTTCGTCCTGAGCACCAGCATCGACGACCGGCGCATCATCGTGCTCAGCACCGACGACGGCTCCATCGTGCAGGACGTCTCGCTCGACGAGGCCTACTACGGCATTGCGCTCTCCGCCGACGGCAGCAGGCTCTACGTCTCTTCAGGCTCCACCAAGCGGGTCGACGCCTTCGATGTCAACGCCACCACCGGCGAAATCGCGCTTGCAGTGAGCACCGAACTCCCCATCGTCACCTCGGGCATGACGCTCTCGGCCGATGGCAGCCGCCTCTACGTGGGCGAGGCCGAAGGCAGCCGCCTGCTCGCGCTCGATACCGCTCGCCTCGGGACGCCCGAAGCAGTGGCCAACACCTATGCCATCTCCTCTGGCGTCTGGGACGTGGAGCGCATCCCCGGCACCGAGACCATCGTCGTCTCGTCGCACGTCACCTCCGACATCCAGGTGGTCAACACGGTTACGGGGCAGGTTGGTGAGCCGGTCGATGTTGGTCGAGGCCCCATGGGCATGCAGGCCTCCGCCGATGGTAGCAAGCTCTGGATCGCGGTCTCCGGTGCCGACGAGCTTGTTGAGGTTCGGGTCTCCGACTGGACGGTCACGCGGCGCGTCCGCGTCGTCGAGTCTGACGTTCTCACAAACGACGGAAGCCCGCTCCTGCGCAGCAACGTGAACGATGTTGAGGTCTCGCCGGATGGCAGCCGCCTCTACGTGACCCGTGGCGTCGACAATGCGGTCTCCGTGCTGGCGACCTCCGACCTCTCTTTCATCGGCTCGATGCCCTCCGCCTGGTACCCTTCCGGGAGTGCCGTGACGCCGGACGGTCAGAAACTGGTCGTCGCAGAGGGGAAGGGCTTTGGAAGCGGCCCCAATCTTGGTCGCTCCTCCAAGGAGGCCATGGACGGCAGCGTCAGCTTCGTGACGCTGGACGGCCTCGATATCGCGGCAACCACCGCGCAGGTCGTCTCCAACGACCTCCGCTCCTTGACCACCTTCCCGGTCGAGTGCGACGACTTCTTCCCCGTTCCGGTCAACCCGGGCGACTACACCCCCATCGAGCATGTCATCCTCGTCGTGAAGGAGAACAAGACCTTGGACTGCGTCTTCGGCGACATCTCGGACCGTGGGCTCAACGTCGACCCGAGCCTGGTTGTCTGGGGCCGCGATATCACGCCGAACCAGCATGCATTCGTCGATGAGTTCGCCTTCTCCGCAAACTTCTACGACGAGGTCGAAGACTCCGACATGGGCCACATCATGCTCACCTCGGGCTTCCTGAACGACTTCGTGGAGCGCTCCTGGGTCGAGTCGGATCGCAGCGGAATGTTCGATGCCTATCAGGTAGCGGAGACGACCACGCCGACCAACGGAAGCTTCTTTACCCACCTGATGGACCGCGACATCAGCGTTCAAATTTACGGCGAGATCACCGGCATGTTTGCCCGCTCGCAGGACGGTCGCCAGCCCTTTGCCTTCTCGGACCGCGCCTACCCCGGCGGCTTCTTCTACTCCATGGGCGTCCGCGACACCGACCGTGCCGAGTATGTGCTCCGCAAGATCAATCAAGGCAAGCTGGCAAGGTTCACCTACATGCTGATGCCGAACGACCACACGGGCGGCACCACCCCGGGCAACCCCACGCCCGAAGCGCAGGTCGCCGACAACGACTTCGCCATCGGTCGGCTGACCGAGGGCCTCTCACAGAGCGAGTACTGGAAGAAGACCGCCATCTTCGTGGTCGAAGATGACCCGCAGGGCTGCGAGGACCACGTTGACTCTCACCGCGTCTTCGCCTTCGTCATCAGCCCCTGGGCCAAGCGCGGCTACATCAGCTTCGTCAACTACTCCTTCCAGTCGGTCTTCGCGACCATGACCCGCATCCTTGGCGTGCCACCGATGGGTCGCCCGGACGCCATGGCCTCTCCGATGTGGGACATGTTCTCGGGCGTGCCCGACTACTCCCCCTACGTTGTGAAGCCCCGCATCATCCCCGAAGACAAAATCCGCGACCTCAAGACGCCGGGCGTCAGAGAGTCGATGGCGATGGACTTCTCCGGACCCGACCGGAACAAGGAGCTCGGGACGGTGGTGCAGAACTATCGTCTTTGGAAGATGGGACGCATCTCGCGCGAGGAGGCTCAGGCCCGCATCGAGCGGGGTGAGCGGCCGCTGCCCGCCGGTGTGACGCGCGCCAATACCGCCCATCAGATTGAGGAACTTGCAGAAGAGCGCGAGGAGGAGGCCGAAGAGGAGTTCACCTCGTTTGAAGCCGAGTGGAAGGCCTACCTGCAGTATGCGAAGGAGAAGGGCGAGCCCGTCGCGATTCGCGGCGGCTACCCCATCTCCCCCGCGCAGATTGAGGCCGTCATGCGCGGAGAAATCCCCGTGGAGAAGGTCCCCTCGTTGCGCGTCGCGCCCCCTCAAGGCAGGTAGAAACTGGCCCGAAGCGAGGCGTGATCCGAGGTCAGGAGACCGCCGGTTGCGTCGCGGAATACGGTCGCTGATCCAGCGACGTAGCCGCCCGAGGCGGTGGTCGCGATGAGCAGGTGGTCGATGGCGTCCCGCTGCGAATTGAAGGCGTAGGTCCAGTCGTTGGGGACGATGTCCGAAGCGACCCGCACGAGGATGCCGGGAGAGGTGAGCGAGAGCAGCGGCTCCGAGTCCGGGGTATCGTTGAGGTCGCCGCCGAGTACAACGAGCGAGTCAGGCGATGCGGCGGCAGAGGCGGCGACAATCGCTGCTGCTCCGCGGGCCTCAGCGAGCCGGCGGGCCGGGTCGTCGTTGCTCTTGGAGCGGAAGTGGGCGGAGAAAACCGTGACGGGTCGACCTTGAATCAGGAGTTCGACCTCGAGAAACTCACGCGTGAAGGTGGTCGAACCTCCGCCGGCAAGCGGGAGCGGCACATTCCTGTGGCGAATAACGTCGACCAGTTCGCCGTTGGCGAGGACCGCGACATCGACCGAGGCGTCAAAACCCGTCTCGCCGAGCACTGCGACAGGCCATCGACCTGCGGGCAGGGCGGCGACCAGGGCGTCGATGCAATCCTGCGACTCCACCTCCTGGATGAGCATGATGTCTGCATCCTGACGGGTGATGCCGGTGGCGAGCTGCGAGACCTTGTATTGAAACTGGGCTGCGGAGGGCAGCTCTTCATAGTCGTCCTGCGCAGCATCACAGCGGCCCGAATCGCAGACCCGGTCGAAGAAACGGGCTGTGTTCCAGGTAGCGATCTCGATGGTCGGACCGGCCGGCGTGGTGTCGGTGCTGGTGTCTGCAGCGCCGATGTCTTCAGCCGTGTCGGCGCCGGTGTCGAGGCCCCCGCTATCGGTTTGTGTCGTTCCCGTGTCGCTGCCGCCGCCGGTCCTGCCGCGCGCTGGATCAGCCTGAGCTGCACAGCTCGCGAGCAGCGCGAGCATGGGGAGCGGGAGGAGTCTGGAGATCTGCATGGCAACTGCCTTCGTGGCCGCGGGGAACGAGCCACCTAGCAGGGTAGCAGAGATGCCTCAAACGGTGCGAGCGGTTGACGAATGAAGGGCTGTGGCCTAGCGGGTGACCCGAGCGCGTAGCCTGCTCCCCGGGCCGCTGTGACTTGGTCCTGCGCTTAGGCCGCAGGCCTGCTTTTCTCCGCAATCACCGCCCACCGAGGCCGACCATGCATACCGTTTCTCTTCGTTCTCTGTTCGCTCTCTCGCTTGTCACGCTCGTCGGCTGCTCCAGCGAACCTGCAGATCCTGCGCGCGACACGAGCGGCGGTGGTTCTTCGACCGACACGGGCAGACCCGACACGGGCCGCACCGATACGGGCAGCTCCGACACCGGTGCCGCAGATACGGGCGAGGCCGACACGACGGTTGACCCCGATACGACCGCCGACACCGGCGCGGATACCACGGCCGACACGACCGCTGACACGACGCCTGACACCTCGGGCGACACCGCAGACGCCTATGTCTGCGGCAGCGCGCCGGCCTTCTCGGGCCAGATCTTCGGCTCCGACGCGCCGAGCGGTGGCGTGCCCCTCTTCGTCAACAGCCGGAGCGAGTTCACCTACGGCGACGCCAACCTCGACGAGGTCATCTCGCAGTTCCCCACCGTCGACGGCGACCCGACCATCCTGCCGACGCCGGTCGTGATCACAGGCGCCGTGGTCGTGGCTACCTCCTACATGAACACCGCTGCGGTACCTCCGTCGCAGTCGAACTTCTGGGTTGCCGATTCCAACGGCACGGTTGAGGTTCGCCTCGACTACACCAATGCCGTAAACGTGCCGGTCACGCAGATTCGCGTCGGCCACAAGCTGAACTTCGTCGTCACCGCTGTCGACAGCTACTTCGGTTCGGGCCAGGTTCAGGCTGCCAACAGCTGGGAACTGGTGGAGGCCGACACCGGCGTTCACGTGCTCGAGCGCACCGCGACAGCGCTGACGGCAGACGACATCGGCGAGGTTGTCCGCGTCGAGGGTACGCTGACGGGCGGCGGCGCAGCCTGCGGCGGTTCCTCCAAGTGCTACGACCTTACCTACGCCAATGGCCAGGTGGCGCTCTACCGCAGCGCCAGCACCTTCCTGTCGATCGGTCAGTGTGTGACCTTCGTCGGTCCGCTCAGCCAGTTCAGCGGCGAGCCGCAGATTAACGTTGCCAACTTCGACTGGTCTTGGACGGCTCAGTAATGCGTTGGTTGGCGAGCGCGCTCGTCGCGGTTGCCTCGCTCTCGGCCTGCGCTGCCGAGTGGGAGGAGCCGACGCTCGACAACCGCGAGGCTGCGGGCTCCGCCGATCTCATCGAGGAGTCGGTCGCGTTTGCGCCGCGTTTCACAGGAGAGGGTTCGGGTCGGGTGGAGCAGCGATACGGTCTCCCCGTGGGCGATGGCTCTGGCGTCGCCGACCTTCTCGATCTGATTGGCTCCGCGTCAACCGACTTCTTGGTTGCTTCGGGTGATGAGCCCGCCGGCGATGTCTGCAGCTCAATTGCCGTCTCACCGCGCCTTCCGATGACCATCACAGGCGTCGTGTCGCTCGCGTCGCAGAAGTATCTGAAGGTTCCCGTCTGCGGCCAGGACGAGCGTTTCTACGCCTCGTTCGTCGTCGAGGATGACACCGGAGGCATCGTGGTGTTGCGCGACGGTCGCGTGTCGGAGTTCGACTTCGGCGACCATGTGCGGCTTACGGTCCGTGGCCTCATCGAGCCCTACGCGGGCCAGAAGTATGTGGTCATCTCCGACACCGAGAAGCTCGAAGGGAGCTCTGAGGTGCGTTACACGCCCTCCGATGTGGCGTTTTCGGACGCCGACCTTGGGCGCACGATGCGGGTGAGCGGCTTCGTGCTGCAGGAGCCGACGAGCTCCAACTTCAACGCAATGGTTGTCTCGAACCGCCCCCTTCCTGAAGCAGGCGTCGGCGAGTCAACGGCGGTCTGCCGCGAAAATTGCGCAGGCACCTGCCGCGCCAAGTGTCCTTCCGATACGGCAAACACGCTCTGCGTGGATCGCATCTGCCCGGCTGCCTGTGCCGGTGGCGCCTCCTTCAACGTCGACCTGCTTCCGACGGCCTGCTGGAATGTCAGCCTCGAGCAGGAGCTCGGTCGCCGTGGCGTGAAGGTGTTGCTTGGCTCCCGTATCTCCGTAACCGCCCCGGTTGTCTCCGGGTTTGGCGGCCTCCAGCAGTGGGTGGTCCGTACCGGTCAGATTGAAACAGTTTCCGAATAAGCTGGAGGCCCTCGTGGCGCGTCAACAGACCCTTTCTTTCTCGCTTCTGCTCCTCTGCACCACCGCGCCGGCCTTTGCCTTGGCGCAGGATGAGGGCCAGGCCCCGGCACCGTCCACCACCGAGGAGGCGGCGGCGGAGCCTCTCGCCGAACTCCCCGCGGAGCCGGCAGCTGCGACGGCCACGGCCCTCAGTTATGAGGTCACCTTCCGAGCCTCGAGCCTGGTGCAGGGCTACAACAATCTCGACCTGCGCCCCTTTGACGGTTCGAGCGATGCGACCGTCCGCGACACCGATGATAAGGCCATGTTTGGCTACTCGGATGCCGGCGCGCTCATCGTGGCCCGGCCATCGGACCGGCTCTCGCTCACGATTGATGGCGAGGTGGAAACCCAGTGGCCCGCCTTTGTCCTCAACAGCTCGCCTACGGCCATCGTCAGCCTCTATGGCCTCTCGCTGGGCGTGAGCCTGTTCGACAATGATGGCGTCAGCGCCGACCTCTCCATGGGTCGCCAGCCCTTCTCCATCGGCGGCGTGCCCAAGGACTACATCATGTCGGGCAGCGTCGACGGTCTCGTAGCCACGGTCGGCCTTGGTTCCGCAGGCAGGCTCCGGCTGGTGCCCTTCGACTTCTTCTCTGGCCAGGAGCTCCCCGAGGCCGGATACACCCGGTACACGACGGGCCGGGACACCACCTTCGGCTTCGACGGCGACAACTTCACCTACCGCTCGGGCGCAGCCTACGACGCGACCGTGAATTTGCCGGCGCAGCGGCTCGATCTTGGAGCCTACTACTTCTTCGCCGGCATTGGCGGCTCAGACTACACGGGCACCGGTGCAGACATCAGCTACGGCGGTCAACTCGGGAACTTCTCCGATGGCGACTACCAGAACCTCTACGGTGCCCGCGCCGCTTGGAAGATAGAGTTCGCTGGAGACGGTGACCTCGAGACGCCCGGCGCAGTGGTTCTAGGCGCCTATCTGGAGGGCGCGATGTCGCAGGGCGTTGACCGCCAGCCACTTGTCGCGGCCTACGATGAGGTCAAGACAGACGGCAACGCCTACGGTGCCGGCATCGACCTCTCGCTGCCGCTTTCGGCCGTGCAGATCGAGCTTGGAGGCTCCTTCTATCACTTCGACGGCGGAGACTACGACAGCAACGGCATGGAGTTCAACGGTGGCTTCACCGGCTTCCGTGGCTCCAAGGTGGGCGGCGTTGCCATCGGCCGGCTCGCAGGCTGGCGCCCCTCCGCGTCGCTTGCTCCCGACGGACTCGACCGGAGCCCGCAGCAGCAGTCGCGCACCGCAGGCACCGAGTTCGTCTCGGGCACGGTGTCTTTCACGGTCGCGGATACCTCGCTCAAAGTGAGCGGCTGGAACTACCGCGACACGAGCCACACCTTCGTGAACTTCGGCGCGCTCGAACTCATCCCCGAGCCGCCCTACGGCTACTCGCGCGCCGAGATCGCAGCGCAGAAGCGGCTGGGCAAGGCGCTCGGAACGGAGTGGGAGGCGGTTGTCTCGCACCGCATCGATGAGCTCAAGCTGTCGGCGGTGGGCGGCATCTTCCTGCCTGACAATTTCTACGAAGTGGAGGTCGACCGCATCGTCGACGGCGACGACACGGCGCTCGGCGGCTCCGAGCCGATGACGGTTCTGGGCGTCAGCGCCGAACTCAGCTTCTGAGGCGGCCGCGATGAACCGGACTCTCCCCATTTCGCTCCTGGCGCTGGCCCTTCTCGGCGGCGGCTGCTCGCTCGATAACCGCGAGGAGACGAGCAGTTTCTCGGTCGGCTACCGCACAGGCGTCCGGGTCACCGACAGCGAAGGCAGCGCCTCCTACACATCGAGTGGCGAGCGCGGTAACATGATGATCTCCGAGGTGAACTGGGCCGGTTCGGTCGAGGGTCCTCCCTCGGCGAGCGTGCACTACCCCGACGACATCTTCATCGAGGTGCAGAACAAGCACCCACGTCCCATCTGGCTCACGGGCTGGCGCATCACGGTGCACTCCTCCCCGAACCGCGACCGGTTGCCAGACGACTATCTCTTCCGGACCGATGCGACCGTTACCTACGTGCTGCCGTCCCCGCGGAGCGGTCGCCCGCTGCAGCCCAACGAGTACGCCGTCATCGCGGTGCGGGCCGACGGCGCCTTCCCGACTGCCGACTACATCGTCCCCGACCTGAAGCTCCCCAATGGTGCCTTCTCGATCGACCTCCACGACGTAGATGAGCGCATCGTTGAAGGCATGGGCGACCTGAAAAAAGAGCGCTTTGCCGGCTCTTGGGACCTCGTTACCGCCCGCTCCATGGAGCGTTCCCAGAGCCTTTTTGGAAACTCCGGCAGCGTCGACGGCAGCTGGCACTCCTACTCGGGGAACGACTTCGATCTGGCGCCGGCGACCGGGCCTCGTCTGCACGACGCGCTTCGCGTGAACATCGCAGAGGCCTACCGACCGCTCACCTTCGCCACGCCTGGGCGGCCCAACAGCCCCGACTATGCAGGCATCATCTCTTCTGGCGCGGAGGATTGAGATGAGAACAACCCTTATCACCTCGCTGCTGGTCAGCGCTTCGCTCTGGGGCTGCGCGCAGGATGCGCCACAGGCCTCCTCAGAACTCTTTGATCGTTACGCAGGTACCTTCGTACCGCCCGCAACTTCGGCAGCCGAGGCGCTCACGGTGCAGACGGTCTTCATCGGTCAGGTCAGCGCCGCCAAGCGCTCTCTCGACCTGGCCGTAGAGGGCTTTGACGACGAACTCTCCGCGCAGGCCATCATCGACGCATCGCTGCGTGGTGTCGCCGTTCGCGTCGTGGGCGACGAAGACCGACGCGGAGATGCTGGATTCACCAAGCTGCGGGACGCAGGGATTCCAATGGCCTTCGGTGATGGCAAGCTGCCCTGGACTCCCTCGCCGAGCATCTCCATGGTGCGCGGGAGCGACGACAATCGCATGTCGCACAACTTCATGGTGGTGGACGGTGCCACCGTGTTTGTGGCCTCCAACGGCCCGGTCGTTGCCGGCGGCGTCCGCGCGCAGCTCTACAACGTGATGACCTCCGAAGACCTCTCGAAGGACTTCACGGGCGTCTTCCAGCAGATGTTCGGCGGCGTCTTTGCCACCACGGTCACCTCCTACGGTGAGCCGATGCCCTCCAATACCAACAACCGGACCCGCATGCAGATGCAGGACGGCTCGGTGCTCTCCACCTGGTTCGGGCCGCAGGAGCCGATCATCAAGGAGGCCATCGACCGCATCTACGCGGCGCGCTCCTCCGTCTACATGGCCACGACCGGCCTCTACAACAAAGAGCTCGTAGATGCCCTGCGCTACAAGGCTGCAGCGGGCTTCACCGTGAAGGTGGTCGTCGACGCAGCTGGGGC
>CANKLS010000035.1 GCA_947483645.1 Bradymonadales bacterium
GCGCTCGACAAGAGCGTCACCGCCCAGGCCCTCCTCAACCGCCCCGAGAGCAGCCTGCGCGGACTCGCAGCGCTGCTGCCCGGCCACGGCCTCGACACGCTCCCCGACGACATCGCCGAGTGCGTCGAAGTGGTCGCCCGCTACAGCGGCTACCTCGGGCGCCAGACCGCCCAAGCCGCCTCGCTCGCAAACACCGACCGCGTCCTCATCCCCACAGACCTCGACTACGCCACCGTCCCGGGGCTCTCGAGCGAGGTGCGCGAAAAGCTCATCCGTGTTCGCCCTCATTCGCTCGGCCAGGCGGGTCGCATTCAGGGAGTCACACCGGCCGCAATTACCAATCTTTGGATGTGGCTTCGACGCGGAGGCGAAGGTCGAGTAGAGGCCGCCCATGGCCTCTGACAATCGACCTGCTTTCGCCCTCCCCGCCGCCGACCTCATCCGCGAGCGCCTCGTTACCGCACTCCGAAACAGGGCGCCCCTCGCGGCCGACCCGGAGACCAACGCCTACCGCCTCGTGCACGGCGAAGGCGACGGCCTGCCCCACCTCTTCATCGACCGCTTCGCCGACGGCGCTGTCATTCACCTCCGCGATGCCGCCTGGATGAACGACGACGCTGCCCGCGCCATCGGAGCCGCGCTCGCTTCTGCCGGCCTCTCCTGGCTGCGCATGATGCTCGACATCGGCCGCAAAGAGCGGGCCGAGCGCGACGCAGATGCCGAACTTCGCTGGGAGTCGTTCGCCCGCCGTGAGGGCCTCGGTGAGACCCCCAAGCGGGTCGTCGCCAAAGAGTCAGGACGCCTCTTCTCCATCCGCCCGCTCGAGCCCTTCGCGCCCGGCCTCTTCCTCGACATGCGCGCCCCCCGTGCCGCACTCGCCGAGCGCTGGAACGACCGCCGCGTCCTCAACCTCTTCTCCTACACCTGCGGCTTCGGCGTCATGCTCACCCGCGGCAACCAGCTCACCCATGTCGACAGCTCCAAGCGCGCATTGCTCTGGGGCCAGGAGAACTACGAGCTAGACGGCCTCAACCCCGCCCGCGACCGCTTCGTCCACGGCGACGTCTTCGGCTTCATGGCCGAGGCCGCAGAGAGTGGCGACAGGTGGGATGCCATCATCCTCGACCCACCAGTTCACAGCCAGGGAAAGAGCGGACGCGCCCGCACCTTCACCCTCCGCCGCGACTTCGGCTGGCTCCTCGAAAAAGCGCTCGATCTGCTCGCCAAGGATGGCGAACTCTTTGTCTCCACCAACTACGCAGACCTGAGCCACGACGCCTTCCGCTCCCTCGTGGTCGGCGTCTCACGCGACTGGGATTACTGGCTCGAAAAGCAGTGGTCGGCGGCCATCGACTTCCCCGGCCCGCAGGGCAAGCCCCACCTCAAGACGGCCCTCCTCCGACCCCGCGTCGCAGGCACCTCGCCCGGTCGAAAGAACCACACCCTGTCGCGCCGCGAGAAGGGCTTCGAGGAGCCCTCCGCAACCATGGAGCCGCGCCCCAACGCACGGCCGCCCAAGCCTGCGAAGCCTGTCTTCAAGCCCGCCCCCAAGCCCTCCGGAAAGCACTCCGCGGCAGCAGCTGCCGCAGCAGCAGAGGCACCCGGAAAGGCATGGGGCAAGGAGGCGCCCAAGGGCCGGCCGGCCAAGTCCGACAACCGACGCGCGGGAACCCACGAGACCGGTCGTCCCGACCCCAACGCCGCGCCGAAGCAGTCGGTGCAGCGGAGCAAGCCTACCAACCGGCCGCCTACCAACCGCACCAAGAAGCGCTCCCGCTAGAGCGTCTCTGCTGCACAATCCACGACGCGTACCGCATAGGCCCAGCGGCCTCCCACCGTCGAGACAGAGACAAGGTACTCGCCCGGCGGCGTCGTGGCTTCCTGCACAAGCGCCAGCGAGGCCCAGCTCCCCTCGCCGCCCACCTGAGCCAGGTAGCTCGAGAAGGGAACCACCAGACCGCTCAACGCATCGGTTACCACAACCTCGGCGCCCTCAAGCGATGCCGTAGAAGCGAACGACCAGAGCCGCGGCAACCAGGTGGCCGGAAACGGCCCCGGCCCGGGATAGGCTACGAACGGCGGCGCGGGCCGCGGCACATAGCCCCGCACATAGACCGCGGCCGCGTCGCCCACACGCGCCAAACCCACGCCGTCCAGCACAGGATCAAGCATCCACATTCGGTTCGACAGCGTCGTGTCGTCGGGCGCATCCACAAACAGCGACACCGCCTGCGACACGCTACTCACGCCCAATGCGTGGCTCGTCCAACGGTAGGCTGTCCCCGTCTCCTCTGTGTAGCAGGCCCAGCTCCGCTCGGGCACCGGCGCAACGCTCCGATTGCGGGCCATCATCAGCGCCACCTGCTCTGCCAGCCGCTGATGCGCCGCCAGCGTCCCCACCTCTGCCACACCAGCAAGCCACCGCGAGGCGTTCAGCCGCGCAAGCGCCGCACCCGCCTCTGCTGCGTCCGTGGCCACGTCGTCGCACACGTCCGGAACACCCAGCCCAGCCGATGCACCATCGCCGCCGCGCTCCACCGCGAGCCACCGCTCGCAAACCGCCTCGACAGACCGCGACGCCTCCGCGGAGACCGGCGCGGACTTCTCGTCGCAGGCCATCGACGTCACCGCAGCGACGGCAACCAGCAGGATGGATCCGGGACAACTTCGCATGACCAACATCTTCGCGGCTTCTGCATCCAGTGCAAGCCCGAAACGCTCGCCGCTTTCCGCACGCACCAACCCGCCAATGCGGCCCGCAACGGTTGACGGCGCGCGCCGACCTTGCGAAGAACAGGCGCCCGCGCATGCGGCCAAACAACCTCGTGGTGACACATGTCTGAGCAAGCCCTCTCCCTCCTCGACGCAGACCTCAGTGCCCTCCTTGGCGCACCGCTCGAGGCCCCCGCAGACACACTCGGCGCCGGCGACATTGTCTCCGCCACCGTCACCGCAGCCAACTCGGCTGGTCTCACCCTATCGCTCGACAGCGGCCTTGCCGCCACCTGCGCTGCCTCGTCCGCAGCAGCACCCGGCTTTGCGACACCCGCCGTCGGTGACCGCGTCGACGCCGTCATCGAGACCCTCAGCAGCACCGGCGCAACCCTCTCCATCGCCAAGGCCCAGTCCATCGCTGCCTTCGATCGATGGGCAGAGCGTGCCAACAGCCACGCCGAGCTCGAGGGCACCGTGCAGATCGTCCTTCGCGGCGGCTTCGGCATCGAGGCCGACGGCACACGCCTCCTCCTCCCCTACCGTGAGTCTGGCATCCGCAACGAGGCCGCCCACGAGGCCGTCGGGCGCAAGTTCCGCTTCGAAGTCACAGAGTTCGATCCCGAGCGCGCCCAGATCATGATCTCCAGGCGCCGCTTCGCCGACGCCGACCGCTCCACAGACCGCGCAGCCATCCTCGCCTCGCTGACCGAAGGCACTCCGGTCACCGGCGTCGTCCGCTCCATCGTTGCCTTCGGCGCCTTCGTCGACATTGGCGGCGTCGACGCGCTGCTTCACATCTCAGATGCTTCGCTCGAGCATGTCGAAGACCTCAATAGCCTCCTCCGGGTGGGCGACCACATCGACGCCGTCATCCGCGCGGTCGACGTCGAAAAGGGCAAGGTCTCCATCAGCCGCAAGTCGCTCCTCGAGTCCGGCGCACGGGAGAAACTCGCCGGCTTCGAGCCCGGGGCCATCCTCTCGGGAACCGTCGCCCGCTTCTCCGACATCTTCGCCTTCATCACCCTCGACGATGGCGTCGAAGGCAGCGTCCATGTCTCCGAGATCGCCTGGGGCAAGCGTCTGCAGCACCCCGCCGACGAGCTCACTGAGGGGCAGTCGGTGCAGGTGAAGGTCCTCTCCGTCGATGCCTCGTCACGGCGCGTGAAGCTCTCCATCAAGCAGAGCTCAGCAGACCCGCTCGCCTCCTTCGGCGAAAGCGTGGCCGAGGGCGCACTCGTCACCGGCACCATCTCCCGCATCGAAGACTACGGCCTCTTCGTGAAGCTGCAGGAGGGCCTGGAAGGCCTCTGCCACATCTCGGACCTCTCCTGGACCGCCCGTCCCGACCGCCCGACCGATGTGGCCCCCTTCAAGATCGGCGACAGCCTCGAGGTCCGCGTCCTCTCGGTCGACCTCGCCGCTCGCCGGCTCAAGCTCGGGCTCAAGCAGGTCTCCGCAGACCCCTGGACGGAGGCCGGCGACCTCACGCAGGTCGGCACGCTCCTCAAGGCGACCGTCACCCGCTTCGACAAGGATGCAGCCTACCTCCGCATTGCACCCGACCTTGAAGGCCGCATGCATATCTCCGAGGTCAGCCTCGACCGCGTCGACAGCATCCGCAGTGCCCTCCGCATCGGACAGGAGGTCGAGTGCATGGTCATCAAGTCGGAGGCCCTGCGCCGCCGACTCGACCTCTCCGTCAAGGCCGTCGCAGCCAAGGCCGAGGCCGAAACCCCCAAGTCCTACGCCGACGCCGACATGAGCATGAGCCCGCTCGCTGCAGCCCTGGCAAAGGTCACGGGCGAGTAGCCCAAACGGCCTGCTTCGCGCCTCCCGCTCCGATCCGGCGGCAGGCTGTAGAGCGGGCCGGCTCCGAGGCAGTCGTTCCGAAGCGACTAGCAGCTAACGCGGAGCCAGATACTCCGACACCGCGTTCAAGATCGCCTCGCGCATCTCGTCAGGTCCGGCCGTTGTCACGTCCGACAACCTGCCCGATACGAAGATGTTGCTCGCGCCCTGCACCAGCGCCAGAACCACCCCGAGCATCTCCTCGGCCGACAGGTCGCGGCGAACCTGACCGTTCTGCTGACCGGCCATGATCATGCTCAGCACCACGTCGCGGAGCTCCAACCGGCGCGACTCAATCTCCCACGCCGGACCGACGTCGTTGATGACCGCGTGGTCAAACAGCAGCTTGAACCGATGCGGGTACTCCCGCGCGAAGAAGAGGAAGTGGCCCATGATGGCGCGCAGCGCACCGCGCGTCCCCTCACCCGACGAGCGGGCAAGTTCCATCACCTGGCCACGGAGCTCATCCATGCAGAACCGCCAGATGGCGATGTAGAGGTCGCGCTGGTTCGCGTAGTGCTTGTAGGCCGCCATGGGAGAGAGGTTGCTCTCCTGCGCCAGCGTCCGCATCGTGACGCCGTCGATGCCGGAACGATCCAGCACCCGCACCGCGGCATCCAGAAGGTCCTTCTGGCGATCCGTCAGCTCACCGGGGATACGACCCTTCGGCACCGTCCCCCGACGCGTCTCGAACATCTCGGACACTGCGCAGCCTCAATCAAAGAACGAAACTCTGGCGCTCACGGTAGCAGAGTGCGCGCCAATTGTCACACACCTTCTCCGCACCGCCTAGGCGTGCAGCCGTGGTGCGTCTTCACCCAGCGCGCAGATGGCAGCCTCCTGCTCCGCGTAGAAGGCCAGCCGCGCCCTCACCTCGGCCTCGTCGAAGTAGGTCAACGCAAGCTTCAGGTAGGTCGCGTAGTGGCGGGCCTCCGACTCAAACAGCGCCTGGTAGAAGGTGGCGAGTTCCGGGTCACGCAAGCCAGCGCCGAGCAGCTGAAAGCGTTCGCAGGAACGGGCCTCAATCAGCGCGCACATGAGCAACCGATCGAGCAGCGCCTCCGGCTCTGCAGTGCGGAGATGCGCCGCGAGACGGCCGCCATACTTCGATGGCATTTGGCGGCCATACTGCCAGCCGCGCGCCTGCATGATCTGCAACACCTGCCGAAAGTGCTGAATCTCCTCCTCCACGATGTCGGCACAGACAGCCACCAGCTCCGGCCTGTCGGGGTAGCGGAACATCATGTTCAGCGCGCTCGACGCAGCCTTCTTCTCGCAGTGGGCGTGGTCCAGAAGCATGGCCCGAACATTGGCCTCGAACATCGCCACGTAACTCGCGCTCGTCACACTCTGCAGAGATAGCATCTCAGAAACCTCGCTCTACCTGGAAGAACTTCAACCGACCATGGCCCGCCGTCACGGCCGCTCGCACCAGCACGCTCATATCTCGCGATGTGCAGGTCATCACCGCTGCATCTGGCCCCGGCCGAGTGTCGCGCGAACGCTCATAGGCCGACTCATCCAGCAACTGAAGATCGAGACCTAACACCGAAGCAGAACCCACCGCACCGATGCCCATGCAGCGACCGGCCTTCACCGGCACCGTCCACTCTATCAACTGTGGGCCGGTAACCGCCCACTCCGTGGCACGGCCGGCCTCGTGCCAGCGCGCGAAGGCGCGCGCAGAGAGAGCCAGCCAGCGCGCCTCCACCTCATCCTGCGCCAGGCGGGCCTGAGCCCAGCCCACAGGGTCTTGAAGGATGGCCCAGCCTACGTCGCCGCCTACACCCGCTTGCACCACATGAAACTCCACCACCATCGACTCGGTCGCGCGCCAGAGCACCACGGGATACCCATCCGCGGCATGATCCTGCGCCACCTTCTCCAGTCCCGAAAGGCGCTGCACCATCACATAGGCGTCCACATCGGTCGACCGTTCCGAAAAGGCCACCAGCGCATAGGTCACCCCCGCCATCACATTCCGCGAGATGACCTTGTGCTCGCCCTTGAGCAGCCGCGCATTGCCGAACGAGCCGTCGGGAACAAATCCAGGCACAAACCGTTCCACCGCCTCCGAGAGCGAGGTCGGCGGCGCCGGTTGCGCCGCGCGTTCGTCGCGCTCGAGCGCGCCGGCGGCTCCGATCGTCGGCCACAAAAGCAGCAGCGCCAGCGCCCAACTCTGACAGATTCGCCTGAACACGCCGCGCTCCAACTTCGAGTTTGTTGCCGCATTTCGATAGCGGCACTAGCGTCCGAATCACGCTTTCGCGCATTCGCTCGCACGCGCATCTAGCGCATTGCCGTCCCGTTGTCTCGCCCGCCAACCCTCCGCTCTTGGAGCCGCAACACATGAGTTCGTCCGCCGTCGGCGTGGAACATCTTCGTCAGTTTCCCTTCTTCGCCCAACTCAATGAAGATGAGCTGACCGCCGTCGCCGGTGCCTGCAAGCTGCGCACGCTCGCAACCAAGGAGTGGCTCTTTCGCACGGGCGACTCAGGCACCTCGGCCTTCCTCGTCCTCTCGGGACGGGTCGCCGTACTGCTCCGCGCCCGTGATCGTTTCGAGGTCCTTGATACCTTCGCCGCCGGCAGCATCTTCGGAGAGCTCTGCCTCATCGTTCAGAGCGCACGCTCAGCCGATGTCCGAGCACTCGAGGGCACGCTCCTCATCGAGATCGATGCCGACGACTTCGCCCGTATCCAGGAGCTCTCTCCCCTCGCCGCCGTAAAGGTCATCAAGGAGGTTACCCTCCGCATCTGCGAGCGTCTCCGCGCCGTCAACCAGCGCATCGAGACCTACCTCGCCGGAGACGCCCGACCGACCAGCGGCTCCTACCTGCCGGCCATCGAACTCACCGAGTTCGACGACCTGATCGCCGCGAATCCCGACACCAAACTCGGCTTCTTCGGCCGGCTCCTCGCGCGGCTCTGGTCATGATGCAAAGCACCTCGCATGAGGCTCCCCTATGTCTGTGAACCGACGCGCCGCACTCCTCGTCCGCGAGATGCCTCTCTTCGCCGAACTCACCCCCAAGGAGGTCGTGCTGCTTGGAATGGTCCTCAAAGAGCGAGACTACCAGCCCGGAGATTGGCTCTGCCGCGAAGGTGAGCCCGGCGATGGCTGCTTCTTTATTGGCGATGGCGAGGTCGAGATCATCAAGCGGGCCGCCAACCAGTCACAGGCCGTCATCGGCCGCGCAGGCAAGCATGCCACCGTAGGCCAGATCTCGCTCATCGACGATGGCCCCCGCTCTGCCTCCGTCCGTGCCAAGACCCGCGTCGAAGTCCTGCGACTCGACCGAGGCGACTTCGAGGCCCTCCAGGCGAGCGGCTCGCAGTTCGCCTATCGCTTCCAGCTTGCCATCGCACGAAGCGCGGCAGCTCAGCTCCGCGAAGCAAACCAGACGCTCATGGGCCTCATGGAGCACCGGGAGACCCCCTCCGGCTCCATGCAGCGCGTCACCCTCCAGAAGGTACAGGCCGTGCTCGCGCACACCCGTGACCTACACCCCGTTCCGACCAAGGCCGAGGGCGAAGCCTAGTTCCGGCCGCCCGAGACGACGTAGGTAAGGCGCCCAACGAGGCCACCCACCGTCTCGATATCCACAGTAAGGTCGCCCGACAGGCGGTTGATGCCCGGATCCAAGAGCAGATCCCACCCGAAAGTGAGGTCGGCCTCATCCGCCGTGCCATCAGCAAGCGTTACATCCTTGGCCACCGTGACGCTGTGACGAAGGCGCGTCGTGCCATCAGCTATGGCCTCATACGTCGCGCTCCGCTCCACCTGTGGCGGGTTGTTCCAGAGCATCTCCGGCTTCGCGCCGCCACCCTCGAAGAGCGACAGGTAGTCGAACGAGGCCACCGCAACCGGTGCCACATCGGCCGCCACGGTGCCCTCCGACGACGACTCCGAAAGCTGCACCGTCCAGTGGCCGGAAACCGTACAGTAGCGGTCCACACCGCGACGCTGCGCGCCAATCAGTGTCGCACTCGCCACCGCACCCGGACGACCAAGGAAGGCCGCGAGCTGCGCACCGAGCGTGAGCGGCTGCGCGTCCTCGCCGGAGGCATCGTAGAAGCAGAGCGCCAGCGGCGCATTGTTCACCGTGGCCTGCGCACAGTTTGTGCCAGCGGTGAAGGTCCCCGTGTAGGGCACAGTCTCGCCCTCGGGCAGCACCGTAAGGCCCGAGCCCTCCAGCGTGACCTCCGCCGAGGCAACCTGCTCGAGCAGCGGAAGGATGATGTCGTAGGTCGCCCGATCGCTCCCTGTCGTCTCCACCCGCCCACAGCTCGGTGCAGCCGTCGTGTCGGCCACCTCCGTGTCGGCCGAACCCGTGTCTGCGCCCTCTGTGTCCGACGAACCTGCGTCAGCCGAACCGGAACCCGCAGTGTCTTCCGAACCAGACGTGTCGGCCGAACCCGACGTGTCGGAAGCCTCAGGCGCGCTCTCCGTTTCGCTTCCGCAGCCAGTCAGAAACAGCGATACAACCAGACCGGACAACTGCTGGAGACGCATATTACCTCTGCACAAAGCGGATGTGAAAGTGATCATCATGGCCTGGCTCGTGCCGGATGAGCGCCCGCGTACCACCCCTCGCGGGATACTCAAACCATTTCCGCAACTGCGCCTCGGTCGCGCCGCGCGCCTGCGCAAACTCATAGAGCGGCCGCTGCAGGGAACGATCCAGGAAGATGTACTCCACATACTCTTGGTCCATCCAAGACTTGAACAGATACCACATCCGCTCCGCGTCCAGCTCCGACGAGCCAACGTTCCGCCACACGCAGTTCGAACGGGACTCTTGGGTCAGCAGACAGATGTCGGCATCGAGCCCATTCTGATGGCTCTTGTGCGGCTCCATCCGGCCGCCGCCAGGAAGCGACAGGTCGCCTACAACGAGGCTCGTCCCATCCGGGTAGCGAGCAGCCAGCCGCGACATGCCCCACTGGAGCGCTGCCACCGTCGCCGGCGTCCCGTTCGCCCGGGCGGGGTTCCGCACCTCGTATCCCGCCCCCGCCGGGAGCGGCTGACCGGCGTTCAACCGACCACGGTTCGGCGTTCCCGGCGACCCTGGCGTCAAGTTATACTCGGCCTCCGCAGCCACATAGATGGTCAGCTTCTGGCCGATGCGGAGCCGGTTGAGGTTCACGCCCCGGTTCCACCGCTGAAGATCGGTCATCGAGAACCCCCGCTTGCGTGTTATGGACAGGCCCGTATCGCCCGAACGCACCACATAGCTGCTCCGCGTCTGACCGCCCTCCGCGCTACTGCTGCTGCCGCGACCGGAGCGACCGGAGCGACCGCTGCCGCCCGAGCGGCCAGGCACCTCCACCCGCAACTTCTGCCCTTCGCGGATGCGATCGCCCTTCACCTTGCTGTTCCACTTCCGCAGGTCGACGAGCTTCACGCGGTAGCGATGCGCGATGCCGCCCAGCGTCTCGCCGGGTGCCACCGTGTGCTCAATGCGGCCCGCAAGCGCGACCGACGGCGCTGCCACAAGCAGCACCACGGCAAGCCACGCGAACCCAACCCACCTCGCTGCAATACCGAGCATCAGATGGTCTTCTCGTAGACGCGATAGGTCTTGTAGACCTCGCCGCCCATCATCCGGATACCGTTGTTGATTTTGTCGTTGGTCGCCAGCGTCCAGCCGCACTCCGCCTCGCGGATTCCCAGCTCCATGCCGCGGCGATATGACTCCACGTAGAGATGCACCGAGAGACCCCCGAGGATGGATCCGCGGAACTTCGGGCGAACGCCGAGCAGCATCAACCGTGCGCTCTTTATGCTCTTCTTCACCTTCAACTCCCACAGCACCTTGGCGTAGGTACGCGCCACGCCCAGCTTCGACGGACCGTAATGACGGGTCTTGATCAGCACCTCGTTGAGGTTCGGGAAGGACATCGCGATCGCAGCCGGCTCGCCATCCACCTCGGCGATCAGCGCCAGCTTCGGGTTGATGATCAACTCCAGCTCCTTGGCCGCCTTGTGGATCTCCGCATCGCTCAGCGGCACAAACCCCCAGTTCCGCGACCAAGCCTCGTTGAAGACCCCCATGATGATTCGGAGGTCGCTCTCGAAGTTCTTCATGTTCACTTCGCGGACCTTCAGCCCCGGCGCCTGCGCCACGGCATCGCCGATCTGCACGCAGAGCTCCGGCGGCGGCTTGGTGGCGTCGAAGTACCAGGCATGGAGGTCCATCGCCTTCTCGAAGCCGTTCGCCTCCACCAGGGGCACATAGTAGGCGGGGTTGTGACCCATCTCGAGATAGGGCGGCGTGGAGAAGCCGTCGATCAGCAGCCCCGACACATGGTTGATCGAGAAGTTGAAGGGGCCGCGAACCTTGTTCATCCCCTTGGCGCGGCACCAGCTCGACGCCGTGTCGAGCAGCGCACTCGCAATCGCAGGCTCGTTCTCACATTCGAAGAAGCCGAAGAAGCCCGTCTTCTCCTCGAACCGACGGTTGTGCTCCTCGTCGATCTGCGCCGAGATGCGACCCACCGGCTTGCTGCCGCGCCAAGCCACGAAGAGTTGAGCTTGCGCCTTCTCAAACCATGGGTTCTTCTTCTGGTCGAGGTGGTGATAGACCTCCGGCAGCAGCGGCGGAACCCAAGCCGGATCGTTCCGATAGAGCCCCCAGGGAAGCGTAGCAAAGGCCTCAAGTTCACGGCGGCCCTCAACAGGCCGTACTTCGATTCCCCTCATGACCGCTCCTCCTTCGACCCAACCGACGCTTCGTTGCGCCCATGCGTGCTGCCACCCATACAGGCCGGCGACGAGGCGACTACGCCACCTCGCGCCTGCCACTCGTCGGGCGTCAACGCCTCCACAGCCAGCGCGTGCAGACCTCCCGCAAGCACCTCCGCCGCCGCCTCGTTCACCATCCGGTGACGCGCCAGCAGGCGCTGTCCCGCAAACCCGCTCCAGACCACCAGCACACGCGCGTGGCTCTCGCTGCCGCGCGGCACCGAATGTCCATCCGACTCGTCCCGCACCTCCAGGTAGAGCGGCGAAAACGAGGCACGAAGGAGGCTGTCGAGCTGAGACATCCGAGACACGGGGCAACTCCAAGGCAGTGACGCGCGAACCTCCATCTGGAGCACACGGCAGAAAGGGGAGCATGGGCGACTGGGATCGGTCGGTCAAGCCACAAAACTCGCCGCGTGCAACGCAGCGCATCCAACGCTACAGACCGCACACCACCCTCGCGCTGCAGGAGCGTCGCGCGCATGAATCGCCCCCACCGCAACGCCATCGAGCCGCGACCCTTCCCGCTCATCGGCAACCTTTCGCGCTACGCCTTCAACCCGCTCGCCGAGTCGATCCGCGCACGCAAGCGCCACGGCCGCGTCGTACGATACTGGATTCGGACGCCGGCGCGGACCGTGGTTGCCTGGCTTATCACCTCTGCCGACCACGCCGAGCAGCTGCTCGTCGAAAGGCACCGTAGCTACCGCAAGGCCGACACCTACGAGTCGCTCCGCTGGGCGCTCGGCGACGGCATGCTCACCGCGGAGGGCGACCTCTGGCGACGCCAGCGCCGCATCGCCACACCCGCCTTCGGGCGCGACCGACTGCGCGAAATGCTCCCCGTCGCGGTCCGGCACACCGAGGCGCTCGCTGAGCGTCTCACCCGCACCCCAGCCACCGTAGACCTGCACCGCGAAGCCAACACCCTCGCCCTCCTCGTCCTCTGCGAGACCATCTTCTCCACCGCCATCGCAGACGAGACCACGCGCATCGGCGAGCACCTCGAGCTGATGATCAAGCATGCGGTCGACCGCATCCGCATCCCCATTCCACTGCTCCACGACCTGCCGCTCCCCGTCAACCGGCGCGCACGCCGCGCACGCAGCAGCATGAACGCTCTCGTGGAACGCATGGTCACCGAGGCCGAGCGGACGGGCTTCGCCGGCAACGACCTCATCTCCCTCTTCATGGCGGCCACCGACCCGGAGAGCGGCGGACGCATGTCGCGCACCCAGCTCCGAGACGAGGTCCTCACCTTCCTCGCCGCCGGCCACGAGACCACCGCCAACGGGCTCTCCTTCACGCTCGACCTCCTCGCACGGAACCCCGAATGGCAGGAGCGCGCTGTCGCTGAAATCCGCGAGGTCGTTGGTGCAGGACCGCTCACCTTCGAGCAGCTCCCACGGCTTGAACTGCTGCGCCGCATTATCGACGAATCGATGCGCCTCTTCCCACCCGCCTGGTCGGTCGAGCGCACCGCACTCGAAGAGGACCACTTCGACGGCCACCGCGTCGCCCCAGGCGACATGGTCATGCTCTCCATCTGGGCCACCCACCGAAACGAGGAGCACTGGCCCGACCCCGACCGATTCGACCCAGACCGGTTCCTCCCAGCAAACAGCACAGGCCGCCACCGTATGGCCTTCCTCCCCTTCGGACTCGGTCCGCGCATGTGCATCGGCAAGCACTTCGCCCTCTTCGAACTGCAGGCCATGCTCGCCACCCTGCTCCCCCGCCTCCACTTCGCTCCCGTGTCGGATGCACCGCTGCATCTCGATCCGCTCGTCACGCTCCGGCCCCGCCACGGCGTCCCGCTCCGCCTCTCAACCCGCACGCCACGGCAGGCAGAACGATGACCCAAGCCACCTCCCGCATCACCGCCGGCCGCGCCGACCTCGCCGCCTGGAAGGCCGCACAACCCACCAACTTCCTCCGTGCGGAGCCGCTGCTCGAAGAGACGCTCGCGCTCGTCGCGCCGGAGAGCCTGACCCCCGATTTCAGGGCCCGACTCGACGCCCACGGCGCCGCCTGCGCCACCGAGCTCGACGAGGCCGCCGCAGTCAACAACCGCCCTTGGAACCTCCCCCGCCTCGAACGCTTCGACGCGATCGGAAACCGCACCGAAGAGATCGAGAACCACCCGAGCTACCATGTCGCCGGCCGCGTCATCTACGAGTCGGGGCTCATGGGCGAACTCGCCCACGAGGGTGGACTGGTTCGCAGCCTCGCCCTCTTTGCCCTCTCCTCCATGTGCGGCGAGGCGGCCCATAACTGCCCCGTGGCCTGCACCGCCGGCATCATCTCCTCGCTCTCTGCCGTCGGCTCGCCCGAGCTCCGCGCCGCCTACCTTCCCGGCCTCCTCTCCCGCTCCTACGCGACCCGACTCGACGGCGCCCAGTTCCTCACCGAGGTCCAGGGCGGCAGCGACGTCGGCGCAGGCGACACACGCGCCCTCCCGCTCGCAGACGGCAGCTTCGCCATCCACGGCGAGAAGTGGTTCTGCAGCAACGCAGGCGCCGACCTCATCCTCATGACCGCACGCTACCCCGACGGCCCCGAAGGAACCGCCGGACTCGGCCTCTTCCTCGTCGCCAAGACCCTCCCCGGCGGAGCACTCAACCACTTCGTTATCCGCCGCCTCAAAGACAAACTCGGCACCCGCTCCATGCCGAGCGGCGAGATCGATTTCCAGGGCGCCATCGCCCACAGCGTCGGCCCGCTCCGCGACGGCTTCAAGACCGTCATGCGCTACGTCATCAACCTCTCGCGCATCTACAACGCCATCGCCGTGACCGGCGCGGCTCTCCGCGCCGCCTCGGTCGCAGCCTCCTATGCCCGCCACCGCCGCGCCTTCGGCGGCCCCATCGCCGAGTATGCCTCCGTCATCGACCTGGTCGCCGCGATGCGTTCCGACGCAGCCGCATCGCTCGTCGCAACGCTCGCCCTCGCCCCTACTGCAGAGCGCGCCATGCGGGGCACGGCAACGCCCGACGAGCAGGCCTTCGTCCGCTTCGCCACCAACCTCAACAAGGTGGTGACCGCGCGACTCGCCGTCGAGACCACCCTCCGCGGCATCGAGACCCTCGGCGGCAACGGCGCCATCGAGAGCTTCTCCATCCTGCCCCGCCTCCACCGCGACATGATCGTCTGCGAGAACTGGGA
>CANKLS010000036.1 GCA_947483645.1 Bradymonadales bacterium
CCCTTCCGCGACCCAGCCGCTGCGCTTCGATAACCATGCGGGCAATCCGCGGCGCAGCGGGCAGCGCAGCCATCACCGCACCCACCGCAGTGAGCCCCGCGCTGTCGGTAGCGCCGACCCGCTCGAGCAACTCCAGCGACTGCTCCAGCGCCGCCGCGTCGGGTGGCTCATACCAGCCGAACCGGCGCGGATCCGCCTCGCCCCAGGAGAGCAACGAGAGCGCCGCACCAGCGGGATCAACGCGACGAATCTCCGGCTCTTCGAACTCCCGCATGGCCCGCTCATCGTGCTCCGACCAGAGACGGTAGCAGGTGCCAGGCCCCGTTCGCCCCGACCGGCCCGCGCGCTGCTTCGCAGAGGCCAGCGAGATGCGCCCCAGCTCCAACCGGTCGAGCCCCGTCGCGGTGTCGAGCCGCATCACCCGCGCCAGCCCCGCATCCACCACCGCCGACACCCCCTCCACCGTGATGGAGGTCTCGGCCACATTCGTCGCCAGCACGATGCGCCTGCGGGGGCCTGCCCGCAGCGCCCGGTCCTGCTCCGCGCCCGGCAGGTCGCCGTAGAGCGGCACGATGTCGAGCGATTGCGCGGCCGCCACAACCGAGAGCCGGTCGCCGGCGCGGCGAATCTCCTCCACGCCCGGCAGAAAGACGAGCAGGTCGCCGGCCGTCTCGCGCAGCGCCTGCACCGCGGCCGCCTCGACCGCATGCTCCAACTTCCGCTCCTCGGGCCGGCCGAGGTGCTTGACGGTCACAGGGAAGAGGCTTCCAGCCGTGAAGACGACCGGCGCGTCGCCCAGAAAGGCCGACACCGCGCGGGTATCGAGCGTCGCCGACATGACGATGATGCGGAGGTCTGGGCGCGCCTCCCGCTGCAGCTGGCGGGCGAGCGCAAGCGCCAGATCGGACGAGAGGTTCCGCTCGTGGAACTCGTCGAAGATCAAGGTGTTGACGCCCTCCAAGAAGGGGTCGTCGAGGAGCATCCGGACGAGCAGCCCCTCGGTCACCACGAGCAGCCTTGTCTTCGCGGAGGCCCGCCGTTCGTGCCGGATATGGAAGCCCACCTCGTCGCCGAGCGTCCAGCCCTGCTCGCTGGCGATGCGGGCAGCGCTCGCACGGGCCGCCACGCGTCGCGGCTCGAGCATGATCAGCCGCTCGCCCTGTTTGAGCGTCCGAGCGATAGCCGGCGGCACCCGCGTCGTCTTGCCGGCGCCGGGCAGTGCCTGCACCACCACATTCCGACCCGCCGCGTGGTGGGCCAGGATTTCGGGGAGTACATCGTCGACGGGAAGCGCGAGCATCGAACTGCCTTCAGGCCGCCGGAGGCTCAGTCGGATCGAGCAGCGACACGCCGCGCATCACCGCGATCTCCTCTCGGAGCGCCTGGATGCGGGCGCGCGCCTCGGCCTTCAGCGACTCCACATCATCCAGCGTCATCCCCTGGGTGGAGATGGGCTCGCCCACCTTCACCAGCGCCCGCGTCCGACCGATCTTCCAGCTCCCCTTCAGCATGGCATCGCGGGTGCCTCCAATCGCGATGGGCAGCACATCTGCTCCATGCTCAATGGCCAGTCGGAAGGCACCATCCTTGAAGGGCAGCATGGTCCCGTTGGGCGACCGCGTCCCCTCCGGAAAGACCATCACCGACATGCCTTTCTTGAGCCACTCAGCCGCAAAGGCCATCGCCACGGCCGTCGAGTTGCGCTGGCCGCGCGAGAGCGGGATGTCGCCCGCCATCCACATGCACCAGCCGAAGAAGGGGATCCGATGGAGCGAAGCCTTGCTCAGCCACTTCATCTCCCAGGGGAGATGGCTCAGCAGGAAGGCGTCGCCGTTGGACTCGTGGTTGCTCACCACCACCGCCTTGCGCGGCCGGTAGGCTGGCACCGGCTGCGCCACGGAGAAGTTCCAGTAGGGCGTGGCTGCGACGCAGGCTACCGCCATGTTCCGCCAGTACCGGCCCGAGATGTAGCGGCGCGGGTCGAACAGGACCGTCACCAGAAACACGGGGATGAGCAGGATGCTTCCGACGATGATGATCGAGACCGTCGACGTCCAGAAACAGAGACTCACCAGCGTTTGCATCATCGTGTCGTCGTCCGAACCGGTTTGCGCGACGGGTTGTCGAGCGCCGTTACTCTGGTGCTAACCCAGACGCGCCGTCAAGAATTGCCGTCAGCGCGGCGCGTTGTTACACCGCCGCCGTTGCTCCATTCTCTAGCGATGGTGGAAGATGTCTGGTGCCCCGTTTGACCTCTACAATCCGCGTCCCGAACACAAGCAACTCAGGGAGACCGTCTCGAAGTGGGCCGAGGCCCATGTTGACCCGCAGGCCGATGAGGCCGACGAACAGGAGAAGTTCAACGAGCCCCTTTTCCGCCGCCTCGCAACCGAACTCGGCCTCTTCGGCGTGACCGTGTCCGAGGAAGATGGCGGCCTTGGCCTCGATGCCGTCGCACTCACCATCATCTGCGAAGAGCTGAGCCGCTTCGACCCCGCCTTCGCGCTCTCCTACCTGGCCCACGAAATCCTCTTCGTGAACAACTTCTACTGCTCGTCCAACGCACGGCAGCGTGAGAAGTATCTCTCCAAGGTCATCGATGGCACCTGGATTGCCGGCATGGCCATGTCGGAGCCCGGCGCCGGCACCGACGTGCTCGGCATGACCACCCACGCCCAGCGCGATGGCGACGACTACATCCTCAACGGCACCAAGCAGTGGATCACCAACGCCACCGTTGGCGACGCCTTCCTCGTCTACGCCAAGCTCGACCGCAGCAACCCCCGCTCCGTCACCTCCTTCATCGTCGAGCGCAGCTTCCCCGGCTTCTCGGTCGGCAAGAAGGAGAAGAAGATGGGCATGCGCCAGTCGCCCACCGCGCAGCTCATCTTCGAAGACTGCCGCGTGCCCGTCGAAAACCGCATCGGCGAAGAGGGCGGCGCCATGGTCCACATGATGCGCAACCTCGAGATCGAGCGGGTCGCACTCGGCGCCATGTCGACCGGCATCGCCATGCAGAGCCACCACATCCTCGCCAAGTATGCCATCGCCGAGCGCCAGGCTTTCGGGCAGCCGCTCAGCGCCTTCGGCCAGATGCAGCGCTTCATCGGCGAGAGTTACGCCAAGACCGAGGCCGCCCGCGCGCTCATCTACAAGGTGGCCCTCGAGATGCACCCAGACCGCCGCAACTCGCTCGGCGCTGCAGCCGCCAAACTTGTCGCAACCATGACCGCCGAGGAGGTGGCCCGCATGGCCATCCAGACCCTCGGCGGCTACGGCTACACCCGCGAGTATCGGGTCGAGCGGCTGCTCCGCGATGCCATTCTGCTGAGCATCGGCGGTGGCACCAACGAGGCCATGCAGAAGAACATCACCGGCGACCTCCGGCGCGTGCACCTCTCCCGCTAGTCCGCCGCCGGAGCCGCCGTGTCACTCTCAGACCTCCTCCCCGCGACGCTTCGCACCCGGTCGCCGATCTCCCGCCTCAACGACGAGCGCGAGGCCATCTGCCGCGAGGTTGTGGAGCGGGTCGCACGCCGCGTTGCCTTCGAGTCGGCCACCCGCCTCGAGTATACCGTGGAGGCGCTGCTCAGCGAGGCCGCCCATGTGGAGCTCGCCCGCATGGAGGAGCGCGGCCTGCCTGCCGACAAGCAGCTCTACTGGCGCAAGCTGGCCCAGACCGTCTCCCGCGCCCGCGACGAAGACAGCCTCGAAGAGCTCCGGCGGGTGAGCGAAAAGTATGCCACCGACGCCATCGGCCACTTCTCACAGGCAGCCTACTGGCTGGCGACCGGTGTGATCCCCGCAGGCATCGCGCTCGCCCTCTCCAGCGAGGCGCGCTGGTCCATGCTCGGCGGCGGCGGCAGCCTCTCCGGGCTCGCAGACCGGGTCCGCATCGAGGGCAACATCGAGCATCTGCGACGCCTCGCGCAGCGCGGAACCCTCGTCTTCGTCCCCACCCACTCCAGCCACATGGACAACCTCCTCATCGGCTGGGCCATCCATCAGGCAGGGCTCCCCGCCGTTGCCTACGGCGCCGAAGTCAGCCTCTTCGACAACCCGCTGACCGCCGCCTTCATGCGCAACCTCGGCGCCTACCGGGTCGACAGGCGGCTCGAACACAAACTCTACAAGGTCGTCCTCACCGAGCTCTCGCAGTGCCTCATTGAGCGCGGCTACCCGGGCCTCTTCTTCGCCGCCGGCAAGCGGAGCCGCACCAACCAGATTGAGCAGCAGCTCAAGCTCGGACTGCTCGGCTCCGTTGTCGGCGCCTACGTCCGAAATGTGACCACCGGCATGGTCCGGCCCGAGGTCTTCGTTGTCCCCGTCGTCATCAACTATGCCCATGTGCTCGAGGCCAACACGCTCATCGAGGACCACCTCCGCCATCGCGGCAAAGGGCGCTCCATCATCGAGCAGGACGAGTTTCATCAGCCGGCCCGCGTCGCCCGTTTCATCCAAGATGCGCTCGACAAAGAGGCGCCCATCAGCCTCCGCTTCTGCAACCCCACCGATGTCTTCGGCAACGAACTCGACGAGCTCGGCCGCTCGGTCGGACCGGCCGGTCAGGTGCTCGACACGCGCCGCTATCTCTGGGTCGGCGGCAAGCCAGCGATCGACCGCGATCGCGACCGCCAGTACACGCATGAGCTGGGCGGACGGCTCGTCGAGACCTTCATGAGGAACAACACGGTCTCGCCGCTCCACATCGTCTCCTTCGCGCTCTACGAGCACCTGCGACGCAAGCATGGCTCTTGGGACTTCTACGCGCTCTTCCGCTTTGCCCGCGGGCTCCGCATCTCCACCTCGGTGCTGTCGGGCGAGGTCGAACGGCTGGCACGGCTCCTGCGACGTGAGGCCGACGCGGGCCGTATTCGGCTCTCGCCAGAGGCCGCTGCGCTCGACCCTGTGACGCTGCTCCGTGCAGCCGCGGAGGGCTGGGCGACCTATCACCGGCCCGCCGTTGCGGAGCTCAACGAGGGTTATGTGCAGGTGAGCGAGCCGCAGCTGGTCTACTTCTATGGCAACCGCCTGCGGGGTTATGGGCTCGAGAACGAGCTGGCCGAAGGCACGGGAGGATACGGCCATGGCTGAGTCACAGCGCACCGCCATCGGCATCATCGGCGCGGGCCGCGTCGGTATTGGGCTCGCCCATGTCGTCGCCAGCCACGGCCACCGTGTGCTCCTCTACACCTCGCTCGAAGACCGAGCCGCCGAGCTCCGCTCCATCCGTCACGCGACCCAGATTGTGCCGGAACTTGCCTCGCTGCACGCAGGCGTCGAGGTCACCACCGACCCTGCGGCACTGCCCGCCGCCTGCACGCTGCTCTTCGTCACCACCTCCCGCGACTACTTTCCCAGCGTCTTTGAGCGCATCGCCTCCGAACTCGACGGCGCCCATCAGGTTGTCCACGCCATCCACACGCTCGACGGCACCGGGCTCCGGCGTGTCTCGCAGCGCCTCATCAGCCTCTCGGCCATCCGTCAGGTGGGCGTCATGGCAGGTCCTGCCCACGTCGCCGACATGCTCGCCAGCCGCCCGAACGCAGTTGTCGTAGGCAGCGCCTACCCCCGCGTGGTCGCTGCAGTTCGAGCCGTCTTCGCCTCACGCTCCATTGTCGTCGAATCGACCCCAGACATCGAGGGCGTGGAGTACGCCGCCGCGCTCAGCCAGGTCACCACGCTGCTCGCCGGCATGAGCGACGGGCTCGGCCTTGGCGAGGCAGCCCACTCCATCCTCGTCACGCGGGGCTTCGCCGAGGCCATGCGGGTAGGGCAGGCCTTTGGCGCCTCGCCGGCCACCTTCTCCGGGCTGGCAGGCCTGGGGCGCACCATCGACTCGGTTCGCCGCATTGAGCCCAATTACGCGCTCGGCCAGATCGTGGGCCGCACGGGCAGCAGCTCCGCGTCGGAGTCTTTCTCTGATGCGCTCGGACCGGAGGTGGCCGCAGCGGTCGTCAAGGCCGCAGCGCTCCGCGGGATTCCCGTGCCGATGACGCAGGCCGTGCACGACGCGCTCTCCGGTGCGACGCCTGTCCGCGATGCGGTGCAGCGGCTCCTCGAAGGCGACCGCTGAGCAGCCTCAGTTGATGGGGTAGCGGGTGGCCACGAAGACGCCCCGTTCGAGCCGCTCCGACAGCCGCACGACGCGCCGCACTGCAGTCCACCAGACGGTCAGCTCCTCGATGTCAGCCGGCCCGAAGACTTCGCCGTTTTCGGCCTCCGTCATGATGCGGCCCAGCTCGCGAGGCGTGAGCGCTCCGAAGGCCTCCGCATGCACAGTCACATCGGTCGGCGGCAGCGCTGCACGCCAGCACTCGACCGTTGTCGCCCAGGGGAGCGTCCGGTCGGAGAGGAAGTGGAGGAAGGTGAAGATGTGTTCCGCAACGTCTGGGTTCCAGGCGTAGAGGAAGGGCGAAACCTTCTCGAACTGCCCGGCGAGGTCGGGCAGCTGTACCGCCTCGTCAACGCAGGCCAGCTCCAGAATCTGGCCCGCTGCAGCACGGTTCCACCGGTTGTTGGAGAGCGACGACTCCATTCGGTCGAGGTGGGCTGCAGCAAGGTCCCTGGCCCCCTTGTCGGCGATGCCGGCGACCAGCGCCCGCAGCGTGCCGACCGTCTCCGCGGCTCCGGCGGGCTTGCGTGCCCGCTCCACCAGCGAAGCCAGGCTCTGCTGGAAGAGCTGGTAGTCCAAGACGCCCATCACGAGGATGGGGGGCTTGTTCGATTCGCGCTGTACCGGATCGGAGAGAGAGGCCATGGCACCTTGCGAGGTAGCGCTCTACGCGGAGCAGGCTCCGCGCAGGCGGTTAGCGGGAGCGTCTGCGGCGGGTGACCAGCAGCAGAAGCGGAGCGAGCATCCAGAGCGAGAAGCCGGAGCCAGCCGCGGAGCAGCCACTGGCTGGCTGCAGTGAGCCGCCCAGGTTCGGGGTGCCGGCGTCGCCGCCCGCATCGGTGGTGCCACCGTCTGTACCTGCATCGGCATCACCAGCGTCGGCCTCTTCGAAGTCGAGCTTAAAGACGCCGGTCTCCGACCAGGCAGACTGGGCCACGCCGTCGCTGGCCCGCACGCGCCAGTAGTAGGTCGACGGTCGCAGGTCTTCATCGAAGAGGACGGAGGTGGTGCCATCGGCACCCTGGCGCACATTGAGCCGCTTCCAGCCGCCCTGGTCGGTGATGGTGAGGACCGGCGAGACCTGGAAGTCGTAGGTGATGAGCTGGTCCGCGTCGGGGTCAATCGCGTTCTGCACCGTCAGCGTAAAGGTGGCGTCAGGGGAGACAACGACGTCGCGACCCACGGGCGAGATCTGCACCGGCGTTGTCGGTGCCGTGTTGGCGCCCCGCACCGTGAAGGTCGCCTCCGCGAAGGTCGAGGTGGCGCCGCCATCGGTGGCGCGGACCCGCCAGGAGTAGGTTGCGCCGGGGACGAGCGGCCGCGGAACAACAACAGAGACAGTCTCGCCCGCTCCGCCTACGCCGCGGAAGTTGTAGGCGTCGCTGCCCGGGAAGGCGCCGGTTACAAACTCGCCCTCGTAGGTGACCGCATCTCCGTCGGGGTCGGTGCTGGCCTCCCAGACAAGGTTGGCCTGCGAGGTCGCCGCCAGCGAAGCACCGTTGGCGGGCGAGACAATCACGGGCTGGCTGGGCGCGGCAGAACTGGCCTCCACCCGGAAGGTGCGTGAGTCGAACTGACCGTAGGCCGAGCCGTCGAAGGCCCGCACGCGCCAGATGTAGTTCTCGCGGTTGTCGAGCGTGAGCCCGGTGTCGATGGTCGTGCCCGAACCCTCGCCCGAGGGCGCGAGCGTCTCGAAGAGCAGGTTTTCGGCCACCGGCAGCGTGCCCCGGTAGAGCGCGAAGGCGTAGCTGAGCGGACGGCCCTCGGGGTCGGAGGCATTCTCAATCTCGAAGAGCGGCGACTGGGTCGAGATGGTGCCAACCGGCGCGATGCCGCGCGGCGTCGTCGGGACCGAGTTCGAGAGGTTGTAGAAGAAGCAGGCCGGCTCCGACCAGGTGCCGTCGACGTCCGAGGTCACACCACGCACGCGCCAGCAGTAGGTTGTGTCGTCCGTGAGCGCGGCGTCGACCGAGCAAATCGAGGTGTCGCGGTTGATATCCTCTTCCACGCCCTCCTGCTGCCAGACCTGATTCGTCAGTTCGACCTCCGAGTAGAGTTCGCACTGGTAGGTAAGCGCTACGCCATCCGGGTCATCCACGTTGCTGAACTTCAGGCGCACAACACGCTCCTCCCAGGCTGCACCGTCGACGGGCTCGACCGCATTCGGCGCGGGCGGGCCAGAGAAGAAGGTCGGGTCGGTGAGGCCGTAGCACTCCTGCGCATTGGTCAGACCGTCGTTGTCCGGATCGGCCGTATCGTCGGCAGGGTCGTTCACATCGAAGCCAAAGCGGGCCTCGCAGGTGTCGGGAGCGCCGCCGCTGTCTGCGTCGGGGATGGCCACGGTAATGTCCCACGCCTGTGTACCGAAGCCGCCGTCCGAGTCGGTCACGCGGATGCTCACCGAGGCGTTCGTGTAGACGCCCGCGGGAGCTGTCCAGCTGATGAGGCCGGTCGGCGAAATGGTCATGCCCGCAGGACCCGACACCAGCGTGTAGGTCTGCGTGTCGGCCGAGCCTGGGTCGGTAACCGTGACCTGATAGCTGTAGGCCTCGTTCTCGATGGCCGTCGTCACCGGCGCGCTGGAGAAGACGGGCGCAACATTGGTGATGCGCTGGGTCGTGGTCGCGGTGCGGGTATCGTTGTAGCTGTCGCGGCCGATGGCGCGAATCGTGTAGGTGTTGTCGTCTGCGTAGGTGTGGGTGACGCGGAGGCCGGTCGCGCTTGGCGAGCCGTCGCCGAAGTCCCACTCCACCTCGAAGCTGTCGCCGCCCGGGTCGGTCGCGGTCGCGGTCAGCGTCACGACAGAGCCTTCGGCGGCCGGGGTGGTCGCAGCGATGACCGGGAGTGGCGCAAGGTTACGGTAGTTCACCTGGAAGGTGGTGTTGCGGCTTCCGCCATCCTCGTCGGCTGCGGTTGCCGTCACAATGTAGTTGCCGAGCGATGCATAGGTGTGGCTGAAGGTGGCTCCCGTCTCCGTGGGCGTACCGTCGCCGTAGTCCCAGGTCACCGTGACGGTGTCTGCCGCAAGGTCGCTCGTGGTCGCCGTGCCGGTCGTGGCAACGCCCTGATCCACGATCCGGTCTGCACCAGCCGAGACCGTCGGGGCAACATTCACCACGGTCACCTGCACGGTCGATGTGGCGGTCAGCAGGCTCGCATTGGTGACGCGGAGCGCGATGGTCTTCTCCGAAGGGCCGTCAAAGGCCGTGCCGTTGAGCGACGCGGTCGCCGTCGTCGCGTCAGTGAAGATGCCGTCGTTGTTGAAGTCCCAGGCGTAGGTGAGGACCTCGTCCGACGGGTCGAAGCTCGGCGACCCCGAAACGCTCAGCGTGCTGCCCTCGTTCATCGTGTAGGGCCCGGTCGTCGCCGCTACGGGCACGCGGCCCACGCGGACGAAGCTGTTGATGAAGTAACCGACAATCTCGGGGATGTCGTCGCCGTTGTCGTCGGCGTAGGCGAGCTGCCGGGGCGCAAAGCCGTTCCAGAGGATGCGGCCGCCCGCAAGCGCGAGCGCAGCCTTGGCGCCGGTCACCCGTGCGAAGCGGCCCGTCGCCACCGCGCTGCCGATGGTGGGGAGCTCGTCGCCCGCGTCGGCGTAAAGCTGCGTGCCGAAGGCCAGCGGCGAGCGGACCGTGACCGGCGACGAGTAGAGCTGAATGATATCCGTGGAGGGCTTCGAGATGCCCTCGTAAAGCTGTGCTGGTGTCGCATCGAGGTGGTCGGTCACCGTCGCCGGGTTGCCGGCAGCCGTGATCCCGAAGGCGAGCGCAATCTCGGGGTGCTCGTCGAGGTTGCTGTAGTTCACAATCAGCCCCTTCGAATTCCCAATCCAGCCAAGCAGGCGGCTCTGTACGCCCGGCTCGGCGAAGACGTCGGTGGCGTGGATGTCGACCGCAATCTGCTGCTGGCCGCCCTCATCAAAGGCCGCCTCGAAGCCGCTGCCGTCGGTCACCACCGACGACCGAAGGCCGGCACGCTGCGCCGCCTCGGCAAGAATGGAGGGCGAGGCGGTCTCGTCGTCGAAGATGAGCGCGAACTCAGGCGCCACAGCTGCCTCAATCTGAGCGGCCAGCAACTCGACCATGTCGGCCGTGCGGTCGGTGTCGGTGTCGCTCGCGCCGGCGATCGTCGGCGAAAATCCATTCACGATCGCCCGCCCGTTGTAGGTCGAGACGGCAGCAACGCCATCGAGCAGCGTCCCTGCGCTGTACCGGGCGATTGCCGCGCCTGTGCGGGTCAGAAAAAGCGTGCTGCCCAGGTTGGTGGTTACCGCGGTTGCGGTGAGCGGGGAGGGCACACCACCCTTGTTGAAGATGCGACCGAGGTGGGTGGCGTCCTTCTTGATGCCGGTCGCGGATGTCAGGTTGGTATCTTCCGCGATGCCAAGGAGCGAGGCCCAGGTGGAGGAGCCGGAGAGCTTGCCGCCGGCGGCGACGACGGGCTGGTCGAGCGCCAGCCAGTCGCTCACGGCCTGAAGCACCGAGGCGCTGGCGAGCGCTTCCGAATCCGGCCCCTCCACCTCGAGGAGCACAAGCGCTGGGTCGAGCGTCGAGAAGACATCGAGCACGGCGTCAGCCTCAATCTCGCGCACCGGCAGGTAGCCCGCCTTTGCGGCGGCTGCCTCGAGCAGGGAACCGGTGCGGAAATCGTCCGAGATGAGGAGCGCAACCGGCCCTGCGTTCTTGGCGAAGTCGACGGCGTTCGCGAGCAGCGCGGTCATCTCCTGCGTGCCATCGCCATCGGTGTCGGCCTGTCCATACTCCGAGGCGATAAAGGCGCCGACCACCAGGTCGCCGCTCAGCGAGCCGAGGAGCGAGGTGCCGCCGCCTTCGAACTGACCAAGGCTCACGAGGCCGTCCGGAATCGCCGAGACAATGTCGTTGCCGTCCGCCCGCTCCGTGCCCGTCAGCGCAATCGAGTCCACAAAGTTTGGCTGCTGGAAGAGCCGGCGCTCGAACCCCGAGCTGCCGCGAACCACCGAGGCACCCGCATGGTCATCCGACTCCACGGCGAATCCTAGGCGTGTTGCCCAAGCCGGCGCTCCATCGAAATCCGACGAGAAGAAGAGCACCTGCTTGCCACCGGCGCGGGCGTTGATGATGGCGTTCTCGAGCCGGTCCGGCGCAGCCGTCAGGTCGCGGTACTCCACGAACAGCGTGTCGAAGTTGCCGCGCGCGACGATGTAGTCGAGCCGGTCGAAATCGGTGACCGCCGTCGCCGTCACGCCTAGAGAGGTCGCGTAGGCGGTGGCGGCGGCAAAGTCGGTGTCGCCCACCGTGACCACGCGGCCCACCTGCTCATCGAGGATGAACTGGATGGCGTTGCGGTAGTACTCGGTCAGGTCGGTGACGCCGTCGGCATCGTTGTCATAGAGCGCCATCGCGTTGCCGACGAGCGCGTGCCAGAGCACCTTCTTGCTCGCGGGGAAGAGGATGGCGGGGTTGCCTGTGATTGCGCTGGCGCCGAGACGACCAAAGATACGACCCCCTGCTGGCGCACCGGTGGCGAAGTTACAAACATCGCCAAAATCGGTCGTGCCGGCGCGAACGCCCGTCATCGGAGATACAATCCGATTGGCGGTGTCGGGGTAGTTGAAGAGGTCAACGCCATTCGACGGCGCCGAAGTGACCGCCTGTCCCGCCGAAAGCGATGCGGTGCAGGTCAGACCCATCGCCGCCTGAAGGCTCTGCGACACGGCGAACAGCGAGCTCGAGGACGGCTGGTAGAGCGATGGAGCCGAGAAGATAATCGGCCGGCCAGCCGCAAGGTGATCAAGGATGATGTTGGCGGTAACCGATGTGATCGGGCTCCGGTGGAGCTCTACAATCATCAGGTCCCAGCTGTTCCGCGACGCCCCCGTGGGCCCGTAGCCCGTCACAAAATCGCCCGTCGTCGCCGCATAGGTGAAGTTTGCAGCCGCGGTCGAGATGCCGAGCAGGCCCAAGGCGGCGCGGGCTTCGACCTGAGGCGTGGCCTCGTTGCTCTCATCGACAAGAATGACCCGCTGGGCAGAGGCCTGCGAGGCAAAGGCGAAAGAGACGACAACAGATGCAAGGAGGGTGAGACGCTTCACGATGGTGCTCGCCATAAAGTTGACTCAGAAATGAAGGCGCAAAGACGCCAGCCCACTCCTAGACGAAAGGTGGCCTGCGAGACAAGACGAACGGCGGCTTCCGCGACCCCGGCGTCCACCTCCACCAGACCGCGATTCCCTACCCGAGACGCGGCCGATCGCCGCCAAGCCAGCGCGTTACCAGCGAGCGGTAGAGCAGCACCCCCGCCTCGTAGTCGTCGCGCCGAAGGTGCTCATGCTCGCTGTGCGCCGTCCGAATGTCGCCCGGCCCCACCAGCGTCACCGGGCAGAGGTGGCTCATGTAGGGCGCGTCTGTGTTGAACGGAACCACATCCGTCGGCAGGTCGGGCCAGTAGGCCAGCTTCGCCGGCGGGTTGCTCGCCAGCAGCCGCACCGTCGCACGCCCGGCCACCCGACGCTCCACCTCCTCCAGCAACGCATCGGGATCCGACACCGCCCGGAACAGCAGCTCCGCCGTCGCGTTCGGCGCATAGACGTTCGCCGCCACGCCGGCATGGAGCACCCCGATGTTGAACCGGGTCGCGCCTAGCAGCGGGTCGGAGGGCCAGCCGGGTCCGCGTAGCGCAGAGAGGATATCGAGCATCGGCTCCACCGCCGAGTGCCCGGCCTCTTCAAAGGCCGAGTGGCCCGCCTGGCCCGTCGTCTCGATGGAAATCTTCAAGATGCCCCGCTGCCCGGTCGCAAGCCGGTTCTGCGTCGGCTCGCCCATCACCATCCATTCCGAGGTCCAGAGCGGCGCCGCGCCCGCCACGCTCGCCCCGATGTGGTCGACCTCTTCGCCCACCACCCAGACAAAGCCGCACTGCTGCTGCACCTCATCCGGCAGCCCGAGGACCGCCTCGACCATCGCGAGCAGCACCCCCTTCGTGTCGCAGGCGCCACGGCCATGCAGCGTCTCGCCCCGCAGCGTCGCCGGGATGTGCGGGGGCACCGTATCTACATGGGTGCAGAAGGTGATGTGCGGGGAGGGCGAACGCCGCACCCAGAGATTCCAGCGGTTCTCCGCGACCTCCTGCCGCTCGACCTGCCAGCCCAGCCCTACAAACAGCTCCTCGAGGTAGCGCAGATAGGCAGCCTCGCCCCCCGTCGTACTCTCGATGTTCACCAGCTCCGCGAGCAGTTCAAACCCAACCTTCATGCCGTCATCTACCTCGCGGAGAGCGCCAGTCGCAGCGCCTCCGGACCACTACTCATCGCGGGGTGCAGATTCAACGCATCAGCGCGCAGCGGCTCGTCGCGCCACAGCGTTGCCAGCTCTGCCAAGCTGAACGCCTCCAGCCGGTCGGCGAATCCCCACAGGCAGGCGAAGGCGCCACGAAGCAGCGCCGGCGTGTAGCCTGCCGCCTCCAGCTCCGGGCGGCCCATCGCGCCATCTCGCTTCGCCAGCCGCTGCCCCGCAGCATCGAGCACCATCGGTACA
>CANKLS010000037.1 GCA_947483645.1 Bradymonadales bacterium
GGGCGGCGAGGGCGAGCGTGTTCTCGCCATCAATCGCCAGCGCCTGGTCGAAGAAGACCTCCGCCATCTCGGGCCGGTTGAGCTTCTCCTCCTGGATGCGACCAGCCGCAAGCCGGAAGGGCAGTGTCGCCTCCTCCGAGTCGTCTGCAGCCACGCGACCGATGATCGAGCGGTAGAGGTCGATGAGCGCCGCATGCGCGCCAGCGAGGTCGGCCAACCGCTCGAGCTCGAGACGGAGCTCCTCTTCGGTCGGCGCCAGGTCGAGCGCCTTGGCGACCACCGTGAAGGCCATCGCGGCGTTGTTCAGCTTCTGCTCGAAGACCGGCACCGCGCGGAGCAGCATCGTCTTCCGCTCCCAGAGGTCCTCGGTGTAGGTCGCCCGGTCGACGATCAGGCTGCCAAGCGCAGACCAGTTCTCCATCGACTCGTAGAGGGCCTCGAGCGCTGCGCAGGCATCGCCGTCCGTGATGTCGAGGTCGGCAATCCGCTCGAGAGCGGCGACCGCCTTCTCCGGGTTTCGGACCTCATTCGACCAGACACCGGCGATGCGGTGCAGGATCTCGATCCGGTCGGTGTCGGTCGTAAGGAGCGCCACCTTCTGCTCCAGGATCGCAGCGCACTTCTCCCACTGGCCAAGGCTTCCGAAGAGGCCGTCAAGCCGCTCGAGCGCATCGACGCTCTCGGGCTGCGATGCGAGAACCCGCTCCCAGGCCGCGACAGCCTTCTCGCGGTCGCCGATGGTGTCGGCGTAGAGTTCGCCAAGCTGCACAAAGATGGCGACATAATCGCCCTCCTCCAGATGCTTTCCGGCGACGAGCCGCTCCAGCACATCGGCCAACGGCTCGGCACTTCCCACCTGCTGGTAGAGGGTGCGAAGCTGGCGCAGGTCGCCTCCGTTATCGGGCTCCAGCAACAGCGCCTTCGCAAAGCGCTCGATGGCTGCTTCGGCATTGTCCAGCCGCTCGGCCTGCACGCGGCCGGCGCGCACCAACAGCCCATGCTGTGCCGCTGCGTTCGGGGCGAGTTCGACCAACTGGTCGAGGACGTCGGCCCACTCCTGGTCACGCTCAAGCCGCTCGAGCAGCAGCGAGAGCTGCTCCCAGGCATTGGTCGCATCGGGTCGGATGGCCGCAACCCGGCGCCAGAGCTCCACTGCATCATCGGAACGATCGAGGAGTTCGTCGGCCAGGAGCGCCATCCGCTCGAGGTAGCCAACACGCGCAGCATCCTCGGTGGCGAGCTCGAGCTGACGCTCGAGGACGTCGAAGAGGCGGGCCCAGCTCTCGGAGGCTAGGAAGAGGCGCTCAAGCGCGTCGAGCGCGGCCTTGTGCGTCGCCTCCGACTCCAGGATCTCTTCGTACGAAGCCACCGCTGCTTCGGCGTCGTCCAGGTGCTGCTCCTGCACCTCGGCGCGACGCCAGAGGAGCGCGACGACCTGCGCAGGCTCAAAGAGGCCATCGCGACGGCGTGTCAGCACAGGCGCGAGGTCGGCCCAACGCTTCTGCGCCAGGTAGATCCGGTCGAGCGCTTCGAGTGCCGTGGCATCCGCCTCGTCGACCGACAAGACCGTGAGCCAGGCCTTCTCAGCACCATCGAATTCGTTCAGCTCCGACTCGAGGATCCGGCCCTGACGGGTGGCGTAGTCCTTCTTGTCGTCGTCGGAGAGCTCTTCGCGGAGCAGGTCGCCGAAGACATCGGCAACCTCCGACCACTTCTTCGTCGTTGCGGCGAACTGCTCGAGCTGGTCGCGGAGCCCCGCCTCGGTCGGCCGCTCCATGAGCGCCTCTGCCGTCGCAACAAGACCGGCGCTCTGATCGTTGAGTTCGGAGACCTGAACCTCGGCCGTCTCGAGCCAGATCCGGTACCGCTCGTCGCCGTCACTCTCCACATCGATGCGCGCCCGGTTGAGCGCAACGAGCGCCTTCCAGCGCCCAAGCCCACGGTAGGAGGGCTCGAGCCAGGCTGCGACCGCCTGCACCTCGCTCCCAGCAGCCAGAAGTCCCTCAAGCGCGGCAATCGCGTCGGCGTCATGTTCGCTCTCGCGCAGCACCTCACCGTAGGTCTCCACGGCATCGCCGGGGCGACGGAGGAACTCTGCCATCACACCCGCAAGCCGAAGCCGGAGCGTCCGCTTCCAGGCGGCCTCGCTGGCCGTGTCCACCTGACGCTGCAGGGTGTCTGCGACCTCCTTCCAAGACTCACCCGCCTGATAGAGCCGCTCAAGGCTCACCAGCGCTTCGGCATCGCTGGAATCACGCCCGGCGAGCTCTTCGAGCACCTCGATGGCCGCCTTGTGGTCCTCAACCTTCACATCGAGAATCCACGCGGAGCGCAGCAGGATCGCCCGCTGTTCCGTCGGCTCGCCAACACTCTCCGCAAGCTCCCGGAAGAAGTCCGAAAGGTCGCGCCAGTTCTCGAGCGTGCCCGCAAGCCGCTCAAGCGCGTCGAGCGTCGTGGCGCGAGCCTCTTCGGTTGCCGCGCGACGGTAGGCCGCAAAGGCGGCTTTGGGCGAACCATTGAAGCCCTCCTCCACCTCTGCCAGTTCGACGAGCCGATCATGCTTGGCAGCCGTCGTCTCGGCACCCTCAGCGATGACCTCAATCACCCCGGCAAGGCGCGCACCGTCCCGCTCCTTGCGGTAGATCGGCGCAAGAATCAGCGCTGCCTCGACGGCAGCCTCACCGCTCTCCATCAGCTGGATCAACGCGTCGCGCGTCGCCCCATGCTCGCTCGCTTCTGCCAGGATCGCGCCGTAGATAGCCAGCGCACCCGGCAGGTCGCCCTGCTCCTTCTCGAGCAGACGGCCAAGCCGGTAGCGGGTGTTGCGCGAGGCGTCGCCGCCCTTCACAAGCGTGGCCTCGAGCTCAAGGATGCGCTGCAGTTCGAACCAGTTCTCTGTCACCGCGTAGAGGCGGTCGAGCGCCTCGACTGCACCGAGGTCGCCGTCATCGGCGGCCAGCGCGCGGCCGAAGGCCTCAATGGCCCGCTCCTTGTCGTCGAGCTCCTTCTCGAAGACCGCGCCAAGCGTGAACAGGATCTCCCGACGCGCGCGGAGGTCGGTCACAAACTCGAGCTTGCGGCCGTAGTTCTCAACCAGCTCTTCCCACCGCTCAGCGCGGGAGAAGAGGCGCTCCAGGGCCTCCACCGCGTCACGGTCGAGCGGGTCCATTTCGAGGACGCTCAGGAAGGTGTCGATCGACTTCGCCGGAAGCTCAAGGCTGTCTTCGTACAGCGCAGCAGACTGCAGCAGCAGCCCGCGACGAAGCGCCGGCTCCGACATGCTCGACGGCAGCTCCGCGCGGCGGAGGAGCACGCCAACGAGACCCTCCCATGCGCGGGTCTGGTTGTAGAGCCGCTCGAGCGCCAGCAGCGCCTCTTCGTTCTGATCGTCACGCTCCAGAATCTCGTTCCAGAGGGCCGCAGCGCCGACAACATCCGACAGCGACACTTCGCTCAGACGGGCGCCCCGCGCGAGCATGTTCGTGCCCAGAAGTTCATCGCTCTCGTCGCGCGAAAGCGAGACAAGCACGCTCACGAAGTCGGCCATCTTGCCAGCAGAGCCGGCCAGCGTCTCGGCCGTCCCGACAACCTCTCCGTCACTCAGGAACTCGGCGAGGTGGGCGCGGGCGACGCCGTAGGCCACATCGGTCCGCTTGAGCTGAGAGGCGTGAAGCTGCGTCAGCCGGAGCACATGGCCGCGACGCTCATCCGGGGTCGCCGCGATCCGCAGGCGAGCCTCCACAATCGACACCACCTTCTCCCAGCTCTTCTCCTTCTCCAGGAGCGGCTGGAGCAGGTCTGAGGCGGCCTGCGCGTAGTCGTCATCCGCAAGGAGCGCCCACACGGCAGTGCGCGCACCCGCATGACCAGGCTCCGCATTCAGAACCTCGGCCCACAGCGACAGACCTTGCGCGATATCACCAATCTGCTCAACCTGGAGCGCAGCGAGCCGCGCTACCAGCGCCGTCCGCTCCGCGCCCGTCGCGAGCGCGATCCGCTGCTCGAGGACACCGGCCTGCTGCGCATGCTCACCCGTCTGACCGAAGAGCCGGTCGAGGTTCGACAGTGCATCACGATCGCCTGACTGCTCATCGGCCAGCCGCTGCCAGACCTCGACCGCACGCTCCGCAGCGTCGAGCATCTCTTCCCACAGACCGGCAGCGCGGACCAGCAGACCCTTCCGCTGCGCGGCATCAGTGTGAAGCCCAAGACGGAGTTCGATAACCTCGAGGTTCGCCTCCCAGTCCTTCAGTCGGACCAGCAGCGCCTCGAGCTGCACCATCGTCGACTCGCGACGACCGTCCACATCGAGCACCCGACGAAGCAGACGCACTGCCTCCTCATGCTGCCCAAGCGTCTTGTCGCAAATCTGCGCGGCGCGCTCAAACAGCTCCACGGCCCGCTCTGCGTCTGCACCCGCCAGACCCTCGTCGTCCACCACGGACTCGAGCAGCCCGACATACTGCTTCCAGAGCTCCTTGGCCTTCGCCAGGGTCTCCAGCCGCGTCTGCGCCAGCGTCGAACGGGGCTCGGCACGAAGCAGCGCCTCATAGGACTTCCAGGCGCCTGCAGCGTCGTTCAGACGCTCCAACTGAAGCTGACCAATGCGCTCAAGCAGCTGCTTGCGCGTAGACAGCGACTCCGCGGCATCGAGCTGAATCTCGAGCACGCCGACCAACAACTTCCAGCTGCTCTCGGAGGTGTAGATGGGCTCGAGCAGCAACGCAGCCTGCGCCCGCTGACCATCGAAGTCCACCAACCGCTCTAGCAGCCCCTTCACCTTCGGGTGCTTCGGGGCATCGGTCGCCAGACCGGACACAACCTCCATCGCCGAGGAAGAATCCTCCAAGAGGTCGAGGTAGACCGCCGCCAATTCAAGGCGCAGATCTACCGATGCAGCACCCGTCGACAGGCCGACGAGATCGCTGAGCACCGTCGCCAGCTCCAAACCATCATTTGAGCCGCGGTAAAGCCGGCGCAGCGCCTGCAGCGCAGGAAGGTCGGTCGGGACTGCCTCGCGCAGCGCACGGTAGGCATCGATCGCAGCAGCCTCGTCCTTGCGCTGCTCGTCCTGCAGCGACGCAATCCGTCGCAACAGCACGACGCGGGTCTCTCCCTGAGCAAGCGCAGCCTTGTCTTCGAGCACGCTGAGCAGGTCGTCCCAACGGGCGAGCCGGGTGAGCAGCACCTCCTGCCGCTCCAACGCATCGGCCTGTTCGGGCCAAGACGCCAACACCTCCTCGTAGACCGTCAACGCCGCAGGGGCGTCCGACAGGCTGAGGTCGAGCAGTTTGGCCCGCCGCATCGCCACCGACAGCCAGGCCTCGCTGCGCGTGTCGTAGAGGTTGCCGAGCGCCTTTCCGTAGACCTCGGCCAGCGACCGATCGTTGCGGCTCGCCTTCGAGGAGGCGTCCAAATCGTCGAGCACCGACACCACGAGTTCGCCCGTGACGACAGCGCGCGAAAGCCAGCTGTAGGCCTTCGCTGCATCATTCATCTTCCGCGCGATTAGGCCAAGCTTGATCAGGAGGTGGCGCTGTGCCGTCTCATCGGTGGCGTGGCGCAGGAGCACTTCGCTCACACGGGCCAGGCCCGGCTGATCGCCGCGGCCCTCGTAGATCGGGGCCAGCAGTTCAGCGGCACGCTCATTGGCGTTGTCGACCGTCAGCACCCGCTCGAGCGCCTTGGAACCACGATCCACCTGGTTCAACCGCTCGGAGAGGACCTCCCACAGCTTGAACGAGAGCTCCACCTTAACCTCAGCCTGCTTGACCGTGCCAACAAGCCCTTCCAACTGGCGGGCATACTCCGACCAGTTCTCGGCGCGGGCATAAAGCAGCTCGAGCCGCTCCCACTGCTGAAGTTCAATGGCGCCCTTGCGGATGGCCTCCCGCGCACGCGCGTTCGTCGGCTCGACCTCAAGCAGCTCCTCGTAGACCTCGAGCGCACGCTCGGTCTGCCCGAGACGATCGCCCAGAAGCTGCGCCAGCTTGAGCAGCGCGAGGGCCTTCGGGGCCGCTTCAAACGTCGCCGCAGCCTTCCGCTCCACAATCTCGGCCAGGCGAGCGAAGTTCTTCTCTCGCTCGTAGCCCTGCTCCAGCGCCGACAGCGCCTGGAGATCGTTCGCGTCACAGTCGAGCACCTCGCCCCAGAGCGCAACCGCCAGCTCCGGCTTCCGCGCCTTGGTCGCGGCCACATCGGCTGCGTCGCGCAGGTACTTGATGCGCTCGTCGTTCCCGAAGGCCCGTTCTGCGAGCATCCGCTTGATGGCAATCAGCTTCTCCCACTCACGACGCTTGTCATAGAGGTCTTCAAGGGAGGCAATCGCGCCCTCGTCCGACTCGTCCAACTCGCGGATCTGCTCAAACAGCTTGATCGCCTCAGCCTGGTTCGAGAACCGGACTAGGTAGAGCTGCGCAAGCTCCCGCATCGCCGCGATCCGGTCGCTGTCGCTATCCAGCGCAGCAATCCGCTTGCGCCGCACGTCGATGAGATCAGGCCAGCGGCCCAGCGACTCCAGCCGGCTGCCGAGCTCGTCGAGCAGTCCCAAATCTGTCGGGTGAAGCTGCGCGAGCGACTGATAGGTCGTCACGACCAGCATGTCCTGCTTGAGCTCGTCGCGGTAGATGCGCAGCAGCTCTCGCAGCATCGAGCCCCGCCACGACGACTCGCGCTGGGCCTCGTCTGCATGATGCTTCAGCAGCTCTGCGAGCGGCTGCCACTTCTCGCTGCGACGGTAGACCGCCTTTGCAAGCTCGCGCGCGCTCGCGTCCGCCTTGTTGGCCTTGAGGACACGGCGAAGCGAGTCGGCGACTTTGTCTTCGGCATGAAAGCCCAGCGCCAGGTAGGCGAGTTCGCGGTAGGACTCCGCCTCTGCGGCCGCGCCAAACCCCGCAAGTCGCTCCATGAAGGTGGTCTGCGCCTTGCGCCAGTTGCCCTTCACCACCGCATCGATGACCTCAGCGTCACGCTGCGCCGCGGCACCCGCGCGACCGGCAATCTCTGCCGCACCAGCGCGGTCTCCAAGCGCGTTGAAGCGCGCCACATAGAGGGCTCCGGCCCAGCCGCCGTCGGGCTCCGAACCGTCGGCATCGGCGAGCTGCATCTCGAGCTCGCCCCAGACATTCCGACGGCAGTAGAGTGCTGCCAGAAGCTGCCGCGCGAGACCGAACTTGTCGTCCGACAGGCCGAGCAGGTCCCACGCCTCTCGCGCCAGAGCATCGTCGCTCGCGCCATCGCGCGCCAGAAGGTCAACGATGCGCGCACCAAGCCGCGTCGCACCCTCGGCGCTGCCGTAGGCAATCTCGCGCAGGTCGTCGATGTAGGCGTTGATGCCATCCCAACCGAGCGGGAAGAAACGGGCCGCGTCGAGCGGTCCGGCAGCGGATGCAGGGGTGCCGAACGAAGGCGCTGCCGCAACAGGAGCCACAACCGGAGCCGCCGCAATAGGAGCCACGACCGGAGCCGCTGCTACGGGAGCCGTTGCCACAGCTGCCACCACCGGCTTCGGCGCGGGCGCAACCAGCGATGGCGCAATGGGAGCCGCCGCAACAGGTGCTGCCTCGGGCGAGGGCAGCGCGGTCAGCACCGCGGTAGCCGCGACCGCCACATCCGTCGGCAACTTGGCCGACAGCATGAGCGCAGCCGCGCAGTTCGCATCGATTGCCAGTGACTCCGCAACCTTCACGCGCGCAACGGACGGGTTGCCGAGATGGGCAAACTGAATCTCCGCAACCTCGGCGATCAAGGCAGCTTTTGCAGCCGCAGAACTTGCGAGCTTCGCCTCAGCGCCGAGGAAGGTAACGACCTTCTCCCAGTTCCCGGCGGCAGCAAACAGAAGCCGGCCGCGGCGGAAGGCCTCCGCGTGCGTGGGGTCGAGTTCCGCCGCTCGCTTGAAGGCCGCGATCGCAGACTTGTGATCCTGCTTGCGTGTCTCGAAAACAACGCCCTGCGCAACGACAAGCCGACTTTTGGCGCTTGCCGACGCGACAGCTGCCTCCGCATCCTCGAGCGCGCCCAAGACGACATCCCAGTCGTCCGAACTCTCCACGCTCGCAACCACGGCCGCCGCAAAGGCCGCGGCATCGGACGACCGCGTCAGCGCCTCGTTAAGAAGCGCGTCTGCCGTCGCAGAATCATCCAACCCCAGCCGCGCGATGTATCCAGACCGCGCGAGCAGGCGTGAAGAGGCCGCACCGTCTGAGAGGCGCCGCGCGTGAACAGGAACCTCACGGACCACCGTCTCCCAGTCGCCCTCGCTGCTCCAAGCCAGATCCAGTTCATCTATCAGTTCCACCTGCTGCGGGCGGGCGGCGAGGTCGGCGAGCAACTTGGCAATCTGGTTCGACATTATCTTCACTTGGGCGAGGAAACAGGGTCTGCAGACCCCAGTCTCATACTATCTGAAATCGGATAACGCAGCCTCTCGGTGCGTCAGTTCTGCTTGAGAAGCTCAAGCCTTGCAATGCGGTCGCGCGTCGCCGCACAACGCGCGGCATCCGTGGCAACCTTACAAGTCATCTGCGCCCGCGTCAGCGCGGCGACTGCGTAGCGGAGAGCCTCCTGATCACCCGTCGCATCGAACCGACGACCGTAGGCAACACCCAGATTGTAAGGGGTGCTAGGGCTCGTATCGCCCGCCTCAAACCCCTTGTTCAGCAGGTCGATTGCCCGGTCGGTGTCACCCGACGAGAGCGCCGCATAACCGGCGGCAGCCATCAGCGCGGGCGAACTGCTGTTGTTCGCAAGCCCGTTGTCGAACACCGCTTGCGAGTCAGCGAACCGGCCGTATCGCGCGTACAAAGATCCCAGCGATACGTAGGCAGGAGCCAGGTAACCGTCTGCTACAATCGCCGCGTTGTAACGCGACGCCGCCTCGAGCGGCTTGTCTGCCGCCTCCAGCAGCTGCCCCAGATGCAGGAGAGAGAGAGCGTGGCCTGCGTTGATCTTCAGCGCCTCGCCAAACGCCGCCTCGGCCCGCTCGGCCTTGCCGAGATCCTGAAGCGCCACACCCAAGTAGTAGTGAGCAGAAACATCGGTCGGCAGCAGTTTCGTGGCGCGCTCGAGCGAACCCACAGCCTCCGATGGGTTGCGATAGTGCTGCAGCTGAAGCACCCCGCGGTTGAGATGCGCCTCACCACACTCGGGGCAGATGTTTGCTGCTTCGCTGAACAGCTTCTCTGCCTCGAACTCACCGTTCTCAGCGGCAAAGGCGAGCCCCTTCTCCACCAACTGCAGGGCCTCGGCACGCTTCGCATCGCACCCGCCAAAAAAAGGAGCGGCCAGACAGACCAGAAGCAAACACCAACCAAACTGCATGGAGCGCTCTCCCGAAGAAGCCTGCACCGACGAGCGCGGCACATTCGAACACAACGCGCACTCTACCCGCTGCCAAACCATCGGCAAGCGGGGAGAGCCATTTTCCCCAGCATCCACCACATCTTCGGCATGCGCAGCAGACAGCGCTAACTAACCGCCAGAGGTGAAGATCCACGGGTAGGAGACGCGTACCGTTCCTCCTCCCTTCGGCTCGGGAAAGCGCCACTGCTTTACGCGGCGCTGGACACAGGCGTGTACCGCCTCGTTCTTCATGGTCGACGCCTTCAGCTTCGTTCCGCCCACAGCGCCATCAGGCCCGATGACGAACTCCACGTCGATACGCCCCTGGAGGTCCGGTACCTTCTGAAGCTCCGTCTCGTAGCAGGCTACGATCTCGCGCCGATGCTCGGCGATAACCCGACGAACAATGTCCATGTCGAGCGCCCCCGTCAGCGTGAACGGCTGCGAAGAAACCACCGGCGTGCGCACCTTGCGGTCCGACACCCCACGGAGATTTCCGCCGACATTGCTACCGCCCGAACGGCCAACGCCGATCGCTCCACCACCAACGCCCGTCGACAGCCGGCCGCCGCCGCCGGCGAGACCGCCGCCAAACTTACCCAGACCGCCCTGCCCGTAGCTCTGGCCCAGGCCCGTGTCGCTCACGCCGCCTATCGCCTCAAGCTCCGCCACGCCGGCCGCTGCATCGCCACCAAAGACATTCGATGGACCGAGCTGGTTCAGCACATCAACCGCGCCGCGGTTCATGGCCTCGTCGCGCGCCTCAGCACGGGCGAGCTCCGTGACCTCTTCCGGCTTATCCTTCGGATTCTTGTCTTCAGGCTTGCTCTTATCGGCCTTCGCGTCGCCCTTGTCGGACTTCTTGTCGGCCTCCTGCTTCTCCTTCAGCCACTCCGGCTTCTCCTCCGGCTTCTTCTCCTCCGGCTTCACGAGCAGCATCTGCACGTAGCGATTCAGCTGCGCCTCACGCTCCATCGCGAGCTCACCGACCTCCGGGGGCATCAGCAAGGATACCAGGATGAGGCCACCCTGGATGAGCGTCGACACCGCCAGCGCAAGACCGGCCGCACGCCAGTCGCGCTTGATCGGGAAGACAAACTTGGGAATTTCGCTCCGGCGCAAGAAGAAGACAAGCTCCCCCAATACAATCCGGGCACGCGTCTCACCGGTCAGCGCCAACTTCCAGACTGCTCCTGCCTGCGTCGCACGGCCCGACGCCATCGCCTCGGCAGGCGTGAAGTGGCTGTCGCCAACCCAGATTTCGCCCTCCATCCCCTCGCGGAGAAGAAGAACCGGCTCGCCGCTCGACACCTCCAGCAAGACGATCTCGCCGCCCGGGATCAGGTCCGACTCAATCTGGAACTGGCAATCGGCACCCGATCCAACCTTCAGCGTCGTCGGCGGCTGATACAGGTCGTCCACGATCACAAGGTCGCGGAACAGCATCGCCGCCTCGACCGAACCATCCGAATGCTCCGCACGACGCAGGAAGCGGCGCGTGTAAATCTCATCGTCCGTCTCAACCACGACCGCCGCCGAGCCGCCGCCAGCGCCACCGGCGCCGAGCCGCTCGCCGACCTCGTGGAAGCGAATGACCAGTTCGTAGCCGCCCACACCGATCCGGTCGCCGTGCGAAAGCTTCTGCTTGTTCACACGCTGACCGCCGACCGTCGTGCCCTTCCCCGAGCCGAGGTCGATGACGAACACGTCGTCACCTGTCACCTCCACAACGGCATGCACGCGGCTCACATTCGCGTCATCTAGGAAGATGTGGGATTTGGCATGGCTGCCAATCTTTACAACGTCCTGCTCCAACCGCTCCGTGCGCTCGTGGGCGCCGTCGCGATAGATCTCAAATATCAACAGTCTCGATTCAGACATCGTTCATCCTCAGGTTCGAACGCCCGTTCTCGCCGAACACGCTCAGAAGCGCTCTACCGACTGCACCAACTCCGTCACAAAATCCTTCCGAATCTTGATCAGACTCGATTCCTTGCCACGACGAAGACCGGTCACCGTCTCCTGGTCCGGACGGACCAAGGTACCCGTGACGACGTCCTCTTCGAAGTTGAAATTGGTCTCCTTCTGCGTCTCTTGGGCCGAAGCCGAAGAGGCAAGCAGGAGAAGTCCAGCAACCATGCTCAAAGTGATCTTTTGATTCATTGTTCACTCCCTTCGTCGGACTGCCGCGTTACTTTGACACCGGCGTTTGCTCAAAGTTCCTGACTAGGCTCCCGAACCTTCCGGTGCAGGCTCGGCCGCTGGCGCGGGCTCAGTCGCCGGTGCCGGCTCAGTCGCCGGTGCGGGCTCAGCCGCCGGTGCGGGCTCAGCCGCCGGTGCGGGCTCAGCCGCCGGTGCAGGCTCGGCCGCCGGTGCAGGCTCGGCCGCCGGTGCAGGCTCGGCCGCCGGTGCAGGCTCGGCCGCCGGTGCAGGCTCGGCCGCCGGTGCAGGCTCGGCCGCCGGTGCAGGCTCGATGCCCTCGAGCATCTCGGGCATGGCCTCCGGCTCCGGCTCAGGGTCACCGGCACCAAACTCAATGAGGGTCTTGAGCGCGACGATGCGCTTGTCCACATCCTCCATCCGCTCGAACCGGCTCTTGCCGACCGCTGCCTTCAACTGCTCGAAGGTCGCGACCGCCTTCGGGTAGTCGCCGCTGAACTCCTGCTGAAGGATTGCCAGGTTGTAGAGCGTCGCAAAGTCGTTCGGGTTCTGCGCGAGCAGCTGGTTATACTGCGCCTCGGCGCCGGCGCCGTCGTCGAGCCCGCGAAGCGCAACCCCGTAGGAGCGGCGTGCATCGCGGTCATTCTCACGCTTGGCGAGAACCGCTTCGAACGACCGCTTGGCGACCTCAAAATCGCGGAAGTTCAGCGCCATTGCGCCGATGTTCATGTGGGCATCCACATAGTCCGGATCGCGCTTCACGGCTGCGAGGAACTCGCGGTAGGCCGTGATGACATCCTTTTGCGCAAGCGCAATCAGACCGAGCCGGTTGTGGAGCGTCGCCGCGTCCGAGCCGAGCTGAATCGCGTTCTCACAGACGACCCGAGCCAACTCAATGCGGCCTAGGTCGAAGTAGATGCGCGCCATGTTCGCGTAGGCGTCGGCGCTCAGCGACTCGCCAGCAAGTGCAAACCGAAGGAAGACGATCGCCTCCTGCGCCGACTTTGCGTCGCGCTTGCCGGCCGCGAGCAGCTTCTGTCGCTGCAGAATCGCAAGGTTGATGTTGCAGCCCGTTTCGTTCTCACGCGACGCGATGCAATCTCGGAAGACCCGCTCGGCGCCCGCTGTGTCGCCCTCTTTGAGTTTGAGGTAGCCCTCGTAGGCCTTGCCCCGCATGAACTGCGCGTCGATGGATTGCGCACGCGTGAAGGCGTCGGACGCAGCTGTCGTGTCGCCCTCCTCGGCAAGGACCAAACCGAGATTGAACCAGGTATTTGGATCGTCCGCGTCCAACTCTACGGCCGTGCGGAGTGCCGCCTCTGCCCGCTTCAGACGGCCCTCGTCGGCCTTGTCTGCATAGGCGTCAAAGGCAGACTGCCGTGCGGCCTTGAGGGTCGCAACCCGCTCCGCCTCGATCTCTTCGGGCATCTTCACACGCTCGACCACTACCGGACCCGTCTCCTGCGCCCGCTGTACCTGCACCTGTTGGGGTGCGCCGCAGGCAGCTAGCAGCAACAAAGAAACTCCGGTCGCAATACGCATCATCTTCTTGATTGCTTTGGCCTGCTTCACGGCTGACCTCCTTCGCTGGGGGTTGCTGTGGGAGCAGCCTCAGGGGCCGCCTCTGGCGCTACCGGGGTCGTCGCAGGCGTCGCAGATGGCGTCGCGTCGGCGCCCGTTCCATCGCCGCCAAGCATGCCGGCCTTCTTCTGCTCGCTCGGATCCACATAACCGGGCGCATAGAACCCGACGCTGTCGTAACC
>CANKLS010000038.1 GCA_947483645.1 Bradymonadales bacterium
GAAGAGGGCGAGACCGAGTGAGATGGCGATGGGCAGCAGCGCAGCACGGGTGGCTCCGTGCCCGCCGGGCTGCAGCGCATGGTAGAGCGCAACGTCTTCGCGGCGGAGCGGTACGGCCTCGATGGGTGCCGAGAAGGCGGGCGGCTCGATGCGCGAAGGCGCGGGAGCAGACACCATCACCGGTGCGGGCGCAGCAAGCGGTGCGGGCGCAGACACCATCACCGGTGCGGGCGCAGCAAGCGGTGCGGGTGCAGCAAGCGGTGCGGGAGCCAAGGCGATCGGCGGCAGGGATGAGGGCGAGGAGATGGGCGAGGAGACGGGCTGGCTGGCGCCCTCCGGCACGATGATGCGCACGCAGGGGCCGTTGGCCGCCTCCCACCGCTCCAGCGCACGCAGCAGCGCGTCGACCGACGGGTAGCGGTCCTCCATCGCAGGCTCGAGGAGCAGGTCGAGGATGGCTGCGATGGCGGGGTCGTGGGTCAGATGGGGGAAGACATCGGGCTTGAGTCGCCGGATCTCAAACCGGGCCGGCTCGACGCCCGTGATCAGATGCAAAGCGGTCGCGCCGAGCGCGTAAAGGTCGGTGGTCGCATAGGCGCGGGCCTGAAACTGCTCCGGCGCCATGTAGCCGAAGGTGCCGACCACGCTCGAGCCGCCGGCACGCGGGTCGAGGACCGCCTCGCGCACGGCGCCAAAGTCGATGAGGACGCAGTCGCCGTTGGGTCGAAGCACAAGGTTGGAGGGCTTGATGTCGCGATGGTAGAGCGGCGGATTGCGGGCATGGAGATAGCCGAGCGGCACCAGGCAGCTCTTCATCAGCCAGACGACCTCGGGGATGGGGATGGTGCCGCGCACCTCGAGGAGCTGCTGCAGCGATGGGCCTTCGATGAACTCCTGCACGAGGTAGAAGGCGATGGTCTCTTCGCGGCGGTCGACGATGGTCTCAGTGAACTCAGGGACCTGCGCGTGATGGATGGTTTTGAGGGTGGCGCACTCGCGCTCAAACAGCTCAATCTGCTTGGTGTGGCGCTGTTTGACGAGCTTGAGTTCCTTGATCGCACGGAGCTGGTCGGAGCGCTGGTCGCGGGCCAGGTAGGTGCGGGCGTTTCCGCCTTCGCCGAGGAGGCGGAGGAGCTGGTAGGGACCGATTTCTCTGAGCACGGCGGACCTGCGTAGGTGTCGTGGGGGTGCGCCGCGAAGCGGAGCATCGCACGGATAGCAACCGCCGCGATTGGCCGCTATTTTTCTGCACCGCCGCTGCCAGCCCGCGCGCCAGGCACGGCCCTGTGGGCTCGCCTGAAGCCGAGTTCGTAGACCTGCCAGAAGGCGTCTCCCTTGCCCTCGGCGGCCCGCAGGGTCACGGTGTTCATGCCCGCATGATCGATGCAGACCTCTGGGATGACCACGTCAGGTGTGGGCCCAGTGTCTTCCTCAAGCTCTTGGCCTTCTGCGGTCGCGAGGTAGAGGTCAAGATCGATCAGCTCCTTGCTGCCAACGGCCACAACGCCGTAGCAGTGGCCGGCAAGGGCGGCGAAGGTGAGGCGGGCCGCGTGGCCGGGGAGCAGACTCTCGCGGTGCACGGGGCTCATGGCCTTGGCGCCGGGGAGGTAGCGGCCAGCCAGTGCCTGGAGGTCGCGCGCCGCGAAGGTCTCGGGGAGGGTCGCCTCTTCGAAGCCCATCAGCAGCGCCTCCCCCGCCCCATCGGCAGAGGCGCGCAGGTTGTAGATGCCGTCGCGTGGCACCACGAAATGGACGATGACCGGCATCTCATCGGGCGACCTGTCCTCGGCGGCCTGCAGCCCGTCGGGCAGCGTTAGGACGAGGTCGAGATCGATCTCAGAGGGCTGAGCATAGGCCAGGAAGGCCACCCGCATTCCCTGCTTCAGTGTTACCGGCAGGTCTTGTCGTCCGGCCTGGCTGAACTTCCAGGGAACCGGCGCAAAGAGCGGTCGGCCCTGTGGCGCAAAGGTAGAGGCGAGCCGTGCTGCACCGCGCGCCAGTCGCGGGCCCGAGCTCTCGGCGGAGCCAGCGCCCGCCGCCGTCCCAGCGATACGGGTCACGCTCAGGCCGCCCTGCGTCTCCACATTCGTCTGAGCCGTCACGGCAGCGAAGGGCTCCTTGTCGCGGCACCCCGCAAGCAGGGTCGCGGCGCAGAGTGCCGATAGGCTCACTGCTCCCCGAAAGAGTACCCCGAGCGGGCTTCGCTGCGCGTATGGCCTCGTCATGACCGCGGTATGCTCCCTCTGTCCGCGAAGTTCAAGTCTCGCCTGCCCAGCGCGGCCTGTCTGGCGGGGTTGCACGCCCCGTGGCGGCGAGGTATCGCCCCTCTGCCCAGACCGCTCCTTCGGACGCCGCCATGGAATCCTCAGCTCCCCGAGACACGCTCTCCCCGCTTCAGCCAGCCGACCAAGGGCTCGTCATCGCAGGGCGCCGCTTCTCCTCTCGCCTCTTCATGGGAACGGGCAGGTATCGGAGCCTCGACGCGCTCATGAGGACCATCGAGGCCTCGGGTGCCGAGGTCGTCACCGTGGCGGTGCGCCGTGTCGATCCGTCCGAACCCGACGAGTCCTCCCTCTTCGGAGCGCTCCGCCGGACAGGACGATTCCTCCTGCCCAACACGGCCGGCTGCTACTCGGCCCGCGACGCCATCCTCACCGCCCACCTCGCCCGCGAGGCCTTCGACACCCCCTGGGTCAAGCTCGAGGTCATCGGCGACGACACCACGCTGCTGCCCGACCCCTTCGAACTTCTCAAGGCGGCCACACAGCTCGTCCGCGACGGCTTCATCGTGCTGCCCTACACCAACGACGACCCCATCCTCGCGCTCCGGCTCCGCGACGCAGGTTGCTCCGCCATCATGCCCCTAGGCAGCCCCATCGGCAGCGGCATGGGCATCCGGAACCCCTACAACTTGCGCATCATCCGAGAGCAGATCACAGAGTTGCCTGTCATCCTCGACGCCGGCGTCGGCACCGCCTCGGATGTGGTCCAGGCCTTCGAGCTCGGCTGCGACGCCGTTCTCCTCTCCACGGCCGTCTCTGGCGCCAAGCACCCCACGCTCATGGCGGAGGCGATGCGTCATGCCGCTACAGCAGGCTGGGCGGCGCGTCAGGCAGGCCGCATCCCGCGCAAACTCCACGCATCGGCAAGCTCGCCCGAAGAGGGCGGCTTCTGGTCGTAGGCCGCCCTGCGACGTGCATCCGTCGCGTTGCGCAGGGCGTCATGATTGCGTAGCAAGGTGCCAACCCGCTCCCCGAGGCCCCAATGATCTCCGCAGCAGAGGCACTTGAACGACTTCGCGTTGGGAACCAGCGCTTTGCCGAGCACCTGACGCTGCCCGTCGCAGGCTTCGACCGCGGGCGCGAGGCCGTCCTCGGCGCCACCCAGGAGCCCTTCGCCATCATCCTCGGCTGCTCCGACTCCCGCGTCCCGGCAGAGCTCGTCTTTGACCAGGGCTTCGGCGATCTCTTCGTTATCCGCGTTGCCGGCAACATCGTAGCCCCGTCGCAGGTCGGCAGTATCGAGTTCGCTGCCGCCCGCTTCCACACCCCGCTCGTGGTTGTGCTTGGTCACACCTCCTGTGGCGCCATTGAGGCGACGCTCGAGGAGCTCCGCCGACCCGTTGCCCAGCAGTCGCCCAACCTCCGCTCCATCGTCGATCGTATCCGACCTTCGGTCGAGACGCTGCTCGAGACCCACCGCCCCGAAGATTCCGACGACGATCTCATCGCTTATGCTGTGCGGGCCAACGTCCGCGCTTCGGTCAACCACCTGCGCCACGGTTCGGCCCTGCTCGAGTTGCTCATCGCAACCAACGGGCTCCGGGTCGTGGGCGCCGAGTATTCGCTCACGACAGGCCTTGTAGAGTTCCTCGACGGCGTCGACTGACGCTGACTACTTGGCCGTGGCGAAGGCGCGCAGCAGCGCAGAGATCGGCTCAACCATCACAACCGGCTTGGCGCTCTCGGCCGCGAGGAGTGCCTCCACCTGCTCCCGCGCCTCGATGGCGGCTGTCTCTTCGCGCTGCTCGCTGAGCGCCGTCGCGATCTCCGCTTCGGTGGGGGTCACGCGGGCGATGAGCTTGACCACGACGAGGCCGTAGCCGGTGAAGTGGGGTTCGAGGAAGGTGTCGCCCGGCTTGGAAAGCGTGGCGAAGAGCTGAGCGCTCAGCGCAGGGTTGGGTCCCACACCCGGAACCATGCCAGCCGCAGTGCGGCGGAAGGGCTTCGGCGTGGCGAGGACAACTCCCTTCTCGCTCTTGATGGCCTCGAGGGCGGCACCGCCGCGCACCATGGCCTGCTGAACCGTTGCTGCGAGCGCCTTCTCCTTGTCGGTAGGCCCGGACTCGCGCGCGAGCGTCGCCGCGATCTCGCTCCGCATCCCGTCATCCAGCGGCCGCCGCTCAGGCGCGATCTGCTCCTCGACGCGGGCAAACATGAGGTCGGTCTCCGACTCAAAGAGGGCTGTGGTCTCGCCAACCGGCGTGGTGAAGACGAGTGGCATCTGGGTCTCGGTGACGAGGCCGTAGCGGCCGCCGGACGACGCGGAGGCATCGTCGGAGTGGGCCGTCGCGGTGGCAGCGAAGGCCTCGGGGCTCGCGGAGGCGGCCTCGCGCCAGCCTCGCATCTGCTCCTTGAGCGCCTCGAGCGCCGTAGCGTCGGCGGGCTTGGGCTGGCGGACGAGCGAGATGCGGCGCCGCGGCGGCAGCCAGTGCTGGTCGGAGGTCTCAGCGTAGCGCTTCTCGATTTCGGGGACGCGGGTGGTGAGCACGGCGCTCAGCCGGCCTGCCTCGAGCGGCAGGCGGATGGAGGCGAACTGCATCTCAATGGTCTCGCGTTCGAAGAGCAGGCGGGCGCGGAGCGTAGCCTCGTCGAGGCCTGCAGCGAGCCTCTCCTCGAGGCATTTGCGCAGGAGTTCATCGGTGAAGACTGCTTCGAGGGTCTCCATCGATAGCATGCTGTAGGGCGCGAAGGCCGCCTTGCGAGCCGCGGCATCAAGCGCGAAGAGCCGGCCCACTTCGGGGTCGCTCTGCATTGCCGCACGGGCCTGTTCCGCCGAGACGCTGCAGCCCCTGGTTGCGGCAAGTGCGCCGGCGCGGCGGGCGATGAGCTGGTCGCTGGCGAAGAGCCTGATGACGCGCTCGTCTGAGGCGAGCATCAGGGCATCTTTGGCCGTCGGCCGCAGCCCCTTTCGGAATGCGTGAGCCTCGAAGCGGGCGACGACATCGGCATCCGTGAGCTGCACCGGCCCCTGCTGCGCGGCGAGGGCGCCGGTCTTCGGTGCGGGCTCGGGAGCCGAGACGGGGAGGCCGCTGCCGCTGCCTGCTCCGGCCGGTTCTGCGCTCGGCCTGGTTCGGCAGGCTGCGACCGTGGCCGCGAGCAGCAGCGGGGTGAGCAGCGGGGCCGCGAGGCGAAGAGCAAGAGGGGGGTTGAAAAACATGGTCAAAACCAGTAAGAGGCAGGCCACTCTGAACGCCTAGCTGGTCTTTACAAGCCATGCCGGCAGCGCGGTCGGTCTGCTAACAGCCGCAACGCTGGGAGACAATTCAGGAATAGTCCGACACCATGGGGTGTTGGAGATGCGCTCGGCGGACTGCCGGGCTGTGAGGAAGGTTGACGATGTCGAAGAGCCCCCTGACCCAGGTCCGAGAGCAGTTCGGTTCCAAGAAGGAACTTGCCACGAAGCTTCTTCCGCTTCTCGATCGCCGCGACGGCGAGACCGAGAAGGAGTTCGCCGCCCGCATTCAGGGTGCGTCCAACAAGCAGCTTCTCCGCCTCTCGGCGGTGGAAGAGAAGGTCGCAAGCACCTTCGGCTCCAAGGATGCGCTCGTGGATGCAATCGTCGCCCTCAAGTTCGGCAAGCCGAACCCCGACTACAAGTCGAAGCTGTCGACCTTCACGAAGGCCAAACTGCTCGACCTGCACGGTTCGTTCTCGAAGACGGCCAAATAGTCGCCTTCCTGTCGCTGTCTGTTTTCTGTGAACTGTTCAGATCTTTTGACGTAGGGCGGTTAGCATGACTCGCTCGAAGTCTGGTGCCCGGCGAGAACTCTCCTTGAAGATTGGCGACATGGTCGTCTATCCGGCTCAAGGTGTGGCGAAGGTCGAGGGACTTGAAGAAAAAGTTATTATGGATGCCACGATGAGGTTCTTTGTCCTGCGCGTGCTGGACTCAGACAAGAAAATCATGGTGCCGGAAAACAAGGTGGACTCCGTCGATATCCGCAAGGTCATCGAGGAGGACGAGGTCGACGAGGTCTTCGACATCCTGCGCGAGCGGAATGTGTCGTTCGACCACGGCACCTGGAACCGCCGTTACCGAGCCTATGTCGAGAAGATCAAGACGGGCTCCATCTTCGAAATTGCTGAAGTTCTTCGCGACCTGAACCTGATTCGGGCCGACAAGAATCTTAGCTTCGGAGAGCGGAAGATGCTCGACACCGCCCGCCGTCTCCTCGTGCAGGAGCTCAGCGTGGCGATGAAGACCACCGAAGATCATATCGAAAAAGAGCTCGATAGCCTCTTTACCTCCGGCTAGCCGCCGAGCATCGACGCCAGCGGCCGGACCGCGTGCCGAAGTGCATGCGAACCGGTCGCGCGGTGGTTTCCGCTCTGCTTTATGCCACCAAACGGCAGCAGTGCATTGGAGCCGACCGTTGGCCGGTTCCAATTCACCACGCCTGCATCGAGCTCCAGCCGAAGCCGCTCAAACCGCGACTGCGTCCGAGTGAAGAGCGCCATCGCAAGCCCGTAGGGTGTAGCATTGGCCCGCTCCACCGCCTCCTCCTCCGTGTCGACCACCTCGACCAGCAGATCGGGGCCGAAGAGCTCCCGCTCGATGCGCCCCTTCGCCGCCTCGATGTCGCGGACCAGGTGCAGCCCGGGCCGCACAAAGTAGCCCTGCTTCGCCCGCTCCACCGCAGCGCCCTTGAGGAGCGTCTGCAGCCCAGCCGTCTCCTCCTGTGCTGCAAGGAAGCGCTCGTAGCCGCCCGGCGTCGCGAGTGGCCCCATCACGCTGCTCTCCAGCCCCGGGTCGTCGCTCTCCATCCAGTCCAGCCGCATGGAGAGCTCATCGAGCAGCGCCTCTGCCACGCCGCGCGTTGCGACCAGGCGGCTCACGCAGGTGCAGCGTTGCCCCGTTGTTGCGGTGGCCGCAGTCAGGATTGCCTCGGTCGCCAGCGCCAGGTCTGCATCATCCAGAACGATCGCTGTGTTCTTGCCGCCGAGCTCCAGGGCGATGAGCTTGCTCGGCTGCGCCGCGGCGGCCCGGACGATGGAGACGCCGACCGGGTAGGAGCCGGTGAAGGAGACGCTGTCGACGCCCGGATGGGCAGCCAGCGCTGCCCCCGTCTGACCGCCGCCTTGAATGAGCTGGAGCAGGCTCGGATCGGCGCCGCTCTCCTCGGCCGCCTCCTGCCAGGCGAAGAAGTAGCGCTCTGCGCAGCCAGCGGTCCAATCGGAGGGCTTGAGGATGCAGGCGTTGCCCGCCACCAGCGCAGCAAGCAGCTGCCCGTGCGCCAGGTGAATCGGGAAGTTGAACGGGCTGATGACCGCGACCACGCCGAGCGGGACGAGGTCGTAGCAGGCGTCGGCCGCTGGCTGCTGGCGCTGCAATTCCGCCAGCGCGATCTGCTTTGTGTGTTCCCAGCGCGAGAGCACGCCCTTCATCTCGGCGGCGGCATCTACGGCTAGTTTGCCGGTCTCCCGCATGATCTGAAGCGCAATCTTGGGCGAGTGTTCGCCGAGCCGCTCGTTGAAACGGTCGATGACGGCGATGCGCTCTGCGAGAGGGCGAAGCTTCCAAGCCCGCTGCGCCCGTCGCCCCTGCTCTACGGCGGCGTCGATGAGCGCGGTTCCCTCGGTGCCAACAAAGACCGGCATCGATAGGTCGTAGGGTGCGAACCGCTCCCAGCGATCGGCGCGGTCGTGGTTCCATCGTCCTGCAACAAAGCCGCCGGCCAGTCGCATGGGGGCAGGGTGTGTCATCGTGGTTTCTCGTGCTGTCGTGGTGAGGTGAGCGGCAGACCGAGCAGGAGGTCGCCCTGCTGCATGCCGAGTTCTGTGGCGGTGTCGGCGTCGACGAGGGCGCCATCGGCTGTCTCGACCCAGGCGCCGAGCGCGGCTCGGAAGGGGCGCTCGCCGACCCGTGTGATCAGCCTCTTGGGAGCGTCAGCGGCCGAGGTCAAGCCTGCGAAGGGGAGCGTGCGCGCCTGTTGGAGCGGCAGGATGTCTGCCCGCTGTGCCTCGAAGTGGGGGCCGCCGTCGAAGGGGTCGATGTGGAGGTTGAAACGGAAGCCGGCGGCGCGCAGCATCCGTGCCACACCGAGCGTCTGCGCACCGACCGCGCCGATGACCGCCTGCACCTCGGCCGGCGCGAGCGCGGTATGGATGGGGGTGCGGGGGAAGAGCGAACGGATGAACTCGCGGTTGCCCCGCGAGAGGCGGTCTGCGTCGCGGTAGCTGAGGCGCGTGAAGGGGCGGCCGAGCCACTCCCAGAGCAGGCTTGAGCCATCGGCCTCTAGCGGCGGGAGCAGCTCTGCCTCGACGCGGTCTTGGAAGCGGCCCGGGTGGAGCGCCATGAAGAGGAAACGGACAAAGGAGAGCCCCTGGCCGAGCCGGTCGGGATGGCCGCGGAAGTCGGGGTGCAGCACCAGCGCGCCGAGCTCTGTGTGCGGGCGGTAGGACTGCACGAGGGTGAGCGTCTGGTGGGCGAAGAGTTCTCCGAGCGACTCGCTGTAACGCTCCTCTAAATCGACGCGAAATGCGTGGTGCGGGTCGTCGGTGGTGCCATGCGAGGCCACGATCATGGAGGTGCCGAGCAGCGCTCCGTCGCTGCAGCGCTCGAGAACGAAGAGGAAGCGGCCGGTTCGATCGCCCGCCTCGCTGCAGGCGAAGGAGCGGATCGAAGCATCGATCATGCCGGCGACTGCATCGGCGTCGGCCGGCAGGTTGAGCGAGTCGAGGTGGGCAGCGAGCCGCACGACGCCGTCGAGGTCGTCGGGTTCAACTTCGCGGTAGAGGTAGCCGGACATGGAGGAGCTCGGTGGCGGCGCGATGGGCCCTGCTTGGCGCAGTTTGCCTTCCGCGTCGAGCCTCGCAGGTGGCGCGGCGCGTCAGTGCTTGGCCCGCCGAAAGGTCCAGAAATGGTTCACGAGGAAGTTCACCGGCATGGCGATCAGGATGGCCACACAGGCAGCCACCTTGAGCCGCAGGGCATCTGCACTCAGGAACCAAAATCCCTCGGTGGGGAGGTAGAAGTGATGGATGAGCAGCGACACAGCCCATTGGAGCACTGCTGCTCCTGCACTGGTGAGGTAGAACTTCCGGCAGCGGACCAGCCAGGCCTCAGCGCCGCGCTGATCGGCCCAGGTCCAGCCGTCGTTGAAGAGGAAGTTGGTAAAGATGGAGACCACGATGCCGGCGACGAGGGCCGCAGGTGTCGCACTGCCGATGCTGAACCCTTCGCCCACCATGAGGTCGCTGATGGCGCCGGCGATGAGCAGGTTGACGGCGACCCCAGAGGCGCCCACGACCCCGAACTTGATGATGCGGGCGCGGGCCAGCCGTGCCGCGTTCTGCGCGAGGATGACCCGCACGGAGCGCCGCTCGAGCGCGGGGTGTTGAGGAGCGGGGTCGCGCATGGCTACCGGGCAAAGTTCGGGAGGACCGACCGGTTACGGCGCACCGGTGTGGCGGTCAAGCCTGCCCTCTATCGGATGCGCGATACCAGCCCGTCCGTCATGGTGAGAAGGTGGGCGCGGGCCTCGCTGTCGGGCAGCGTCAGCAGTGCGCCGCGGGCCGTCGCGGCCTCAGCGCGTGCACGCTCCCGCGCGGCCTCGATGCCGCCAGAGGCACGGACGGCCTGTGCGAAGGCGAAGGCATCGTCGCCGCCCTCCTCGTTGGCGGCCTGCCGCTCGGCGAGCCGAAGCCAAGCCTGCCGCAGCGACGGGTCGCGCTCCATGCCGAGAATGACGGGCAGAGTTGCCTTGCCGCCGGCCAGATCGACGAGGAGCTGCTTGCCCAGCGCCGCCTCGTCGGCCTCAAGGTCGAGAATGTCGTCGACCATCTGGAAGCAGAGGCCGAGCGACCTGCCGAAGCGGGTCATAGCCTCGAGCAACGCAGGGTTGTCTGTGAGGTGAACCGGAGCGCGGCAGCACCAGACAAAGAGGCTCGCGGTCTTCCGCTCGGCTACCTCGAGGTAGGCAGCCTCGGTGGGCGATGGCGTATGCCGCTGTTGCAGCTGCAGCATCTCGCCTTCGACCAGGAGCCGGAGCGTGGAGATGGCCTCCATGAGCGGGGCCTGCGACGGCACGGAGGCGACGAGGTCGAGCGCCCGTGTGAGCGCGTAGTCTCCGCCGAGCACGCTCGCCGTGTTGGACCAGACCATGCGCGGCGCTGGGCGTCCGCGGCGGACAGTGCCCTCGTCCACCACATCGTCATGCAAGAGGGTCGCGAGGTGCACCAGTTCACCGGAGCAGGCCAGCTTGATGACCTCCTCGCCACGCGTCCCAGCGAGGTGGGCCGCAAGCAGCACCAGCATGGGGCGGAGCCGCTTGCCCCCAGCCTCGATGAGGTGGCGGCCTGTCTCCGCCAGCGGATGGACGGTAAGCGGGAGCGACGCGGGGAGCGATGCGGCGACCTCATCGAGCTCGCTCGCGAGGAAGGCCGTCAACGAGCTCACATCCTCCCGGATCCGGCCCGATGAGCCGCGTTCGGCGGCACGTTCGAGCGCCTCAAGTGATGCGGTACGATCCATCGAAACTGGTCCGTGGCAGAGGAGCGACCGGAGGCCGCGGGCGGGGCGCTCGGCAGGGCGCCGTGCTTGGCCGATCTTGCCCCTGTTGGCAAGCGAAGCCTGCCTGCTTGGATGCTCGCAGTGGCCACAGGATGCGGCCCTTGCACCAATCTTCCGCAGTGTTGGTCAGCGGAGGCGGCGCAGATGGACGCCTTCGCGCGGGAGCGCATCGAAGTGGCGCTTCCAGCCGGGGTCGGAGATGCCCTTGGGGAGGGCACAGACAACGATGTAGCTGCCGGTGCCGAAGCCATAGCGTGACGCCACCGCGCTGACGGATGCTGCGTCGAGCTCCGAGAGTCTCCGCGGATGCTCCCACAGCTCGCTCACGGGACGATTCGATGCCGCATACTGCACCGCCTGCCCCATGCGCTGACGCACTGTCTCGGCCCGCATCAGCAGCGTGCCGAGGTAGAAGGACTTCACCTGATCGAGGTAGCTGTCGGTCATGGGCGTCTCGACGAAGCGCTCCCATGCGTCGAGGCAGACCGAGGCCGTGTAGGCGGCCTTGCTCCCCTGCGGCGAGCACTGCACTGCGAAGAGCGACTCGTCGCGGTCAGGCACGAGCGTGCTCCCGATGCCGTAGGAGAGCCCCTCCTTGCCACGCACGCGCTGCACGAGCGGGGTCATGAAACCCGACCCGAAGGCTGCGTTATGGAGCACAACCGCATCCCAACTCTCATCGAGGCTGGAGGGAGCTGGAGCGCTGAGCATGAGGGCAGCCTGTGCGCCGCCCCGCGTCCGCGCCGCGCTGACAGCGCCGGTCCGGATGGGTGGTCGCCGCACCTTCTCGCTCTTGTTCACGGGTACCAGCGTGCGGAGCTTGGCCATCCAACCGGCAACAGCCTTGGCGTGGTGGCCCGGGTCTTCGGCGGCGATGCCGGCGACGGCCTTGGCGCCAAGCGCCTCAAGCATGCGCGGCCCGAGCATCTCAGCCCTGATGCGGCGCCTGGTCTCGACGCGGCCGTCGGGGTGATGCTCCCAGGCCGTACCGCTCCAGAGTACCGGGCCATTCATGCGGGCGAGGATGCCGCTCGGGTCTTCGAGCGCGGTCTCAGCCTCCTCCTCCGCTTCGGTCAGTACGTCGCTCAGTTCGTCGGCGTCGAAGGCCGAGTCCGTGAGGTAGGCGAGGAGCAGGTCGAGGGCCTGGTCGAGGTACTCCTCGAGCACGGTCAGGTCGACATACCAGGAGGTGCGGAAGGCACGCACGCCCAGGCTCGCGCCGAGCCGTTCGAAGGCGCGGCTGAGGACGAGGCGGGGCATGCTGTGGGTGCCGCGATCGAGCATGGTGAGGGCGACATCGAGCAGGCCTGAGACCTCGTCGGGCTCGCTGGCCGTACCATGGTCGAAGTGAATGCGAATGCTGACGATGCCGAACGATGGGCCGCCGGAGAGTACCATCCGGTCCTCGCCCGGTAGCGGCTCAAGCGCCACATCAAATCTCGGAATCTGAATCATGCTTCCTCATCACTGCCGGTCGGCAGCACGACGAGCTCGTAGCGCGGCAGCTCGTGGAGCATCCGATGCGCAAGCCTGCGGATCTCTGCGGCGGTGACAGCCACAATCTCGTCTCGAAGTCGGAGACCGGCGAGCGGGTCGCCGAAGGCAATCCAGCTCTCTCCGAGGTCCTCGGCGCGGGCATAGGTACCTGCCAGCGACAGGGCGTCTTGCGCGCGGAGCCGGGTCTTGGCCACGACCATGTCGTCCTCGGTCGGTCCTGACTCGGCCAGCTTCATCAGCACCGCGTCAACAGCCTGCCGGATGCGCTCGGGCCCAACACCCTGGCGGAGGGTCGCGCTGATCTCGAAGAGCGAGGGCAGGGCGTGGTCATACTGGCTCGCATTCACATCGAGCACGAGCTTCTCATTCACCTCCAGGGCCGCCGGCAGCAGGGCAGAGTCGCCACCGCTGAGCAGGTCGTGGAGCAGGCACCAGACCGCAAAGCTCGGCGCGCGGCGGCCCTCGGTGGGCCAGGCCAGATTCACGCGCGGGGCGGCGACCGGCAGGGTCATCGTCCGGCAGAAGCTCTCCGAAAGCGCCACCTCCCGCTGCGGCCGGACGCTCTGGCGCGGCGTCAGGCTGCCCAAGGTCCGCTCGAGCAGCGCGAGTGTCTGCGACGGGTCGACTGCGCCCGCGATGGAGATGAAGAGGCGGCTCGGCGCGTAGGCCTCCTGATGGAAGGCCTGAGCATCTTCGGCACGGTAGCCGGCGATGTCGTCGCTCCAGCCAATCGTGGGCCAGCCGTAACAGGACTCGCCGTAGATCTCGCGGTAGAACCGCTCCATCATCATGGA
>CANKLS010000039.1 GCA_947483645.1 Bradymonadales bacterium
AACGGCGCAGACCGTCACGCCGCTCCGACTCGCGGCTCCCGACGACGGCGCCGCCTCGTATCACTGGGAGCACATCGCCTACCTCCTCCCGGGTGCGCTCCCGACCCTCATCGACCCCGGGCCCGACCACCTTGCCGACGCGCTGCTGACCGCACTCGCCGAGAGCGGGTTCGCTCCGGCAGACATCGGTCAGATTCTCCTCACCTCGCACGCCGAAGAGATGGCGGGCAGTGCCTCTCGTTTCCCGTCAGCAACCATCTTCGCGGCGCCCGCCGCCAGCGGCGACCGCCTCCTCCGCGCCCATCGCGAATGTGCTCGGAGCCTGGGCGAAGAGGTCGCGGAGGCCACCCAGTCAACGCTCTCCGCACGCGCGATCTGGGAGCACTGGCAGTCCCTGCACCCAGTCACGCCCGTTGCCCTCGCCAACCTGCGCCCGCTCACGGACGGAGCACTGCTCCTCGCCGGTGACGGTACCCTCGTAGCCTCTCGTCGCCCCGCCTTCTCCGACACCGGCATGGTCTTCGCCTCCCTCGATGGCGAGGCCCTCTTCGCCGGCGAGTTCGGGCTCCTCGATGACGATCTCCCTGTCGGCGACTGGCAGGCCTTCGCCGAATCGCTCGGCGCGATCACCCAGGGGACACTCCCGCAGCTGCTCTACCCTGCGCGCGGCCGCATCGAGGCCAGCGGCCAGGTCGCCTTCCGCGCCATGGCCCTGTCTGCCAACAACCTCATCTCCAACCTGCCGCTCGCGCTCGCCCGTCCGGCGACCCTGCAGCAGCTCTTCGAGCGCGACCTCGGCTACTGGCCCGATGCCATCGCGGAGTCTGCACTCCGACTCGTCCGGCTCCGCTCCGCGCTCGAGGAGCTCGCCCGCGCCGGCGTCATCTACAGGCAGCCCGCTCCGACCATGCTCCAGACCGGCTACGCGATGATCCCCACCTAGCGCGTCGGTCGCTCCGCGCTCGTTCGCAGGACGGCAAACTGCGGAAACAGCCGGCCACCATCCGAAGCCCTGACGGTCTCCGCCTCCTCGACCTCCACCCAGAGCCGAGTGCCGTCTGCCGCGCGTTCCGCTTCGGCCGCAGCATCGAGCCCGGCGGCCGGCCAAACAAGCGCCGCGCGCCGCCACTGCCCCCACACCTGAACCTCCCACAGCGGACACTCACAGGTTGCCGGGTTCAGCCGCGCGACCACCCAAAACGGCGTCGTCGCATTCGCTGCCCGCTCCGCCTGCGAGGTGGCAGCCGCCAGCCGCAGCCGTGCCGCATCCGACGGCAGTCGCTCCCCACCCGACAGCCGCCTCACGGCGTTGGGCGCGCAACCACAGGCCAGCGCGAAGAGCGCGGTCAGGCAGACAAGACGAAGAGAAGGCCTCATGCCGCTCCGACTAGCCGACTTCCGCCGGCGGCAGCAACCCGTCCACAATCGCAAGGTGGGCCGCGGTCACGCTGCCGCTCGCATCGTGAAGCACAACCGGCTCCAGCCGCCCCAGCCCCTCCGCTCCATGCTCGCGCGCCGTCAGCACCACAAACGCTGGCGCAGCGCCTTCGCTCGCGACAACGCGGCGCACCGAAGCGCCTCGAAGTCCGGCCGCAGCGATCGCCGCAACAGCAATCTCCTCCCGTGCGCCAGGATAGACGAAGACCACAGCACCGCCACCCGCAACCAACCGCTTCGCCGCCTGCAGCAGCTCCACCAGTGAGCCGTTCGCCTGATGACGCGCCAGCGCCCGCTCCAGGTTCGGGCTCGGCGTCCCCTCCCGCGCGCCAAAGTAGGGCGGGTTCATGAAGACAACCTCGGGTGCATCGACCTCCCGTCTGACCCGCCGCACATCGCCCTCGACCACCTCGATCCGCTCCCCGAGGCTGTTGCGAAGCGCATTCTCCCGCGCCAGCTGCGCCAGCGATGGCTGAATCTCGAACGCCTTGCCCCGGTACTCTGGCAGCATCGTCGCCAGGCAGAGCGAGACCACGCCCGACCCCGCGCCAAACTCCGCGCCACGCCGCGGACGGAGTCGCGCTACCTCGTGCGCCAGCAGCACTGCGTCGAACGAAAAGCGGTAGCCCCGCCGGTGTTGAAGGATGCGCACCCCGCCCCGGTACATGGCGTCGTCGGTCCGCTCCTGATCCTCCGGCGCGGTCATCTTCAGCGTGCGCCGGTCAGGTCGTAGAGCACAACGCCGCTCAACACCTTGGGGAAGAAGAAGGTCGATTTCTGCGGCATGAAGTCGCCCGCCTCGCAGATGGCCCGCACCTTCGCCACGGGGGTTCCGTTCATGAAGATTGCAGCCTGGGTCCGACCGGCAGCGAGATCCGCCAGCGCCTCGCCCGCCTCCTTGTAGTAAAAGATGTTGGTCTTGGCCGCCTGCGCCTCCCGCGAGATCCCGGCCCGCCGTTCGAGCAGCAGCTCGTGCAAAATCGCGACGTCGAGCGCTGCCATCTCGGCTACGCCCTGCATGGTCGCCTGCTCGGCGGCAGCACGAACAGGATTCAGCGTCGCGAGCGTCAGCGAGAGCTCACCATGTGGCGCCGTCGCCAACAAGAACGATGGCCCGGCCTCTCCCGCGCGCCGCAGCGCTCCGAGCCAGTCCGGAGGCGCCGTTGCCGCGTCGACCGCAGTGAAGTCGAACAGCTCCGCAGTCCGCGACAGCCAGGCCGCGGCATCAAACTCTGACACATCGTGGAGTCCGCGATGGGTCGGCAGAACCACCAAGCCTGGGTCATCTGCATTGGCGAAGAAGGCCAGCGTGAAGGCAGCCGGCCCATCGGTGCCGAGCGCGCCTTGGTTGCGTGCGTAGCCCAGCGCAGTCTCGTAGCGGTGGTGACCATCGGCAATGAGCAGCCGCTCGTCGGCCAGCCGCGCAGACACCGTTGCGATGGCGGCAGGGTCGCTGATGGACCACACCTGATGATACACCCCGTCATCGGTCTGCGTGTCGAGAAGCGGCGCCGCCGCTGTTGCCGCAGCCAGCGCGGCATCCACAACGCCTGCAGGGTCGCTGTAGAGCAGAAAGATCTGCGACAGCTGCGCCTCGGTCGCCTCCATCAGCGACAGCCGGTCGGCCTTGGGACCGGAGAGCGTCCGTTCGTGCGGAAGAACCACCTTGTCAGAATACGCGTGCAGGCGGGTCAGGCCGAGAAAGCCCTTGCGGAGCACCTCCCGCCCGTCGGGACCGGCAAAGCGCTGCCAGTAGATGTAGAACGAGGGCGCCTCATCCTGCTTCATGACGCCCGTGGCCAGCCAGGAGCGGTAGAGCGTTGCTGCATGCGCATACCGGTCTGCCGACCCACTCTCGGGAAGGTCGAGCTCCACAAATGCATAGGGGCTGCGCGCTGCCAACCGCGCGCGCATCGGGCCATCGATGACATCGTAAGGAGGGCTCACAAGCTGCTCCAGCGGGCCGCTCACCGTTGTGTCATACCGAACGCCTCGCAGGGGCAAAACCTCCGCCATCTTCTTACTCCGCAGCGACTTCGCTGCCGCCCGTCCGGCAGCAGCTATCCCAATTCAAACCGTTGCAAGAAGGCAGCGGTTTCGGTTACACTCTACCCCTCACTCGGGGCGGTCTGCCACCCCCATTTGCGAAGAGTATGGGATGATCTACGTAATCGCCGAATCCTGCCACGGAACCTGTGACACCGCCTGCGTTGATGTCTGTCCGGTCGACTGCATCCACGGGCCCATCCCGCTCGATCAGGTCCGCGCAACCAAGGCCTCCGGCGGCGAGCTCAAGCTCCAGCTCTACATCGACCCCAACGAGTGCATCTCCTGCGGCGCATGCGAGCCCGAGTGCCCCGTCGACGCCATCTTCGAAGACGAGGAGCTCCCCGCCAAGTGGAGCAACTACGCGGCGCTCAACGCCGAGTTCTTCAAGAACCGCGCCTAGGCTCAGCGGCCGCCTCGCAGCGGCTGCAGATAGTTCGCAAGAACCGTCCGCCGCTCCCCCGAGTCGAACTCCACCGTCTGCCGCGTCTTGCCTGCAGACTGCTCGCTCTGCACCACCGTGCCGTCACCGAACAGCGCATGCCTCACCCGCTGCGCTGCCACGGCTGTCACCTTGGTAACGGGCGCATTTGCCACGTAGTCATCGTCAAAGATGATGCCCTCTTCGGGCACCTTCCGACCGATGCCGTGCGATGGCTCCGCCCAGTCGTCCCCGCTTCGCTGATCAAAATCGTAACTCGAGCGGCGATCGAGCGGCGGCCCAATCGGATCGCGCCCACGCCACGGCAGTGACCGCGACGCGCTACCCTCGAGCCACGACAGCTGCTCCGACACCTCGATGAGGAAGGGCGATGCGTTGGTCTCGCGCGTCTGCCCATGCAGCCGCCGCCGCATCGCCGCCATCAGCACCAGCTCGTCCTGCGCCCGGGTCACAGCCACATAGAAGAGACGCCGCTCCTCATCGTCGGCGCCCGCCTCCGCCGCGTCGCGACGACGCATCGGAAAGAGCCCCTCTTCCAGGCCGGCCACGACCACACCCAGAAACTCCAGACCCTTGGCAGCGTGCACCGTGGTCAGCACCACCTTGTCGTCGCTGCTCAGGCCGTCCGAGGCCTGCCGCAGCACCGTCCGCTCCAAGAACCCCGCGATGCCACCGCTCTCAGGCAGCGCATCGTGTTCCCGTAGCATCGCCCGGAGATCGTCGAGGTTGCGGCACCGCTCCTCGCCATCCTCCTTCTCCGCCAGCGCCTCCTCAAACTGAGAGGCCGCCAGCGCCTGCTCCAGTGTCGCCGAAGCCCCGGCGCTCTGCGCCATCTGCACCACCTCTTCGAGGATGCGCCCCAGCGAAGCCACGCCATCCAGCGCCCGCTTCGTCACCGCCTTCTCGGATACGATCCGTAGCAGCGCCTCCGTCAGTGGCACGTTCGCATGCGCCAACCGCCACTGCTCGATCGCGCGAACCGTCGTCGCCCCGATGCCCTTCGATGGAAAGGTCGCCACCCGCGCCAGTGCGACGGTGTCGCGGTCGTTCACCGACAGCCGCAGCCAGGCCATCGCATCCTTGATCTCCGCTCGCTCGAAGAACGAGGTTCCGCCTACCAGCGCATAGTCTACGCCACGCCGCCGCAGCGCCTCTTCCACCACCCGCATCTGACCGTTCGTCCGGCACAGCACCGCGCAATCCCGCCAGCGCCAACCACGCGTCGCATGCCAGCCCTCCAGCACGCGGCAGATCCGCTCCGCCTCGTCACGGTCGTCCACCGCCACAAAGCACCGCACCGGAGTACCGCCAGCGCGCACCGCGATGCTCTGCTTCTCCATCCGCTCGGGCAGCCGCTCCACCACGCTCGTTGCCACCCGCAGGATGTCGCGCGTCGACCGGTAGTTCTCGGCCAAGTTCACAATCCGAACCGGCGCAAACACCTCCGTGTAGTGCCGCACGTTGGCCACCGTCGCGCCCCGCCAGCCGTAGATGGACTGGTCGTCGTCGCCCACCACCACCACCTCGCAGCCCGGCCCCACCAACATCTCGAGCAGCGCAAACTGCACGCCATCGGTGTCCTGAAATTCATCCACCAGCAGGTGCTGACACCGGCGATTCACCTCCGCCCGGAGCTCGGGCGCCTCGCGCAGCAGCGTCACCGTCTGCAGGATGAGGTCGGCAAAATCGCAGGCGTTCGAGCCAATCAGTTCACGCTGGTAGGCCTCGTAGAGCGAAGCTGTCTCTTCGCCCAGCCGCCCGCGGCTCTCGTCCGAAAAGGCCCGCGCTGTCGCGCCCTGGTGCTTCGCCGTCTGGATCGCCCCGAACGCAGCCTTGAGCGCTCCGCTGTCGTATCCGAGCTGCAGCTTCTCTGCGGCGCGCCGGAGCATGCTCATCGCATCCTCCTCATCATAAATCGCAAACCGCGGCGTCAGACCGAGCCGGCCACCATACTGCCGCAGCAGCCGAGCACAGACCGCGTGAAAGGTGCCGATGGTCACCCCTGCTGCCCGGGCACCGGCCAGCTGTTGAACCCTCTCCCGCATCTCCGCGGCAGCCTTGTTCGTGAAGGTGACCGCAAGGATGCTGCCCGAGGCGACGCCATCTTCCAGAATCAGCTTCGCGATGCGGGTCGTAATCACCCGCGTCTTGCCGCTGCCCGCTCCGGCAAGGATGAGCAGCGACTCGCCGCGATGCTCCACCGCCGCGCGCTGGTTGTCGTTCAACCCGCCCCGTTGTGACATCACTGGCCCACCCATCCGATCACTCGACGGTGACGCTCTTGGCGAGGTTCCGGGGCTGGTCCACATCGGTCCCCTTCGCATCCGCCACGCAGTAGGAGAGCAGCTGCAGCGGAATCACCGTCACGATCGACTCGAACAGCGGGTGCGCCTTTGGAACGACGAAGACATGGTCGGCAAAACGCTCCGGCCCATGCGCGCCCGCCGTCGTCACGACGATCAGCCGGCCGCCACGCGCCTTCACCTCCTCCACATTCGACATCACCTTCTCGAAGTGGCCGTTCTCGGGCGCGATGACCACCACAGGCAGCGTCTCGTCGATGAGCGCGATCGGCCCATGCTTCATCTCGCCGGCAGCATAACCTTCGGCGTGAATGTAGGAGATCTCCTTGAGCTTCAGCGCCCCTTCGAGCGCGATCGGGAACTGCGCCCCGCGGCCCAGGAAGAGGCAGCTCGTCGCATGCACCAGCTCCTTCGCCATCGCCCTGATCTGCGGCTCAAGCGCGATCGCCTGCTCCACCATCCCTGGAATCTGACGGAAGGCGCCCACCAGCTCAGCCCGCCTCTCCGCATCGTCCAACAGACCACGGTGCTGCGCAAGCCAGAGCGCAAACAGGTAGAGCGCCGTTAACTGCGTCGTGAAGGCCTTCGTCGATGCCACACCAATCTCCGGCCCCGCCTGCGTGTAGATGACCGAGCCACACTCACGCGCAATCGTCGACTCCATCACATTGCAGACCGCAGCTGTCTTCGCGCCAAGCCGTTTCGCCTCGCGGATGGCGGCAAGCGTGTCGGCCGTCTCGCCGCTCTGCGAAATCGCGATCGCCAGCGTCCGCTCCGTCACCACAGGGTCGCGGTAACGGAACTCACTGGCCAGTTCGAGCTCCACCGGCACCCGCGCGAGCGACTCGATCGTGTAACGCGCCACCATGCCCGAGTGATACGAGGTACCGCAGGCGATGATGATGATGCGATCGATGTCGCGCAGGAAGGCCGGCTCCAAGTTGAGCTCCGGAATCTCCACCATGTTGGTTCCGGCCGCGATCCGCCCGCGCAGCGTGTCTACGATCCGTGCGGGCTGCTCGTGGATCTCCTTGAGCATGAAGTGCTTGTAGCCCTGCTTCTCTGCCGAGATCGGGTCCCAGGCAATCCGCTTGACGGGGCGCTCCACAGCGGCACCCGACTCATCAAAGACGCTGATCCCCTCGCGCCGCAAAATCGCGCTGTCGCCGTCCATCAGGAAGATGACATTCCGCGTGTGCGCCATGATGGCCGGCACATCGCTCGCCGCGAACTGCTCGCCTTCGCCAAGGCCCAGCACCAGCGGAGAGGCCTGCCGCGCGGCCACGATCTCGTCCGGATTTCCGCCGTCGAGCACCACCAGCGCATAGGAGCCGCGAATGAGCGAAATGGCGAAGCGCACCGTCTCGTGCAGCGACCCGAACGAACCCCGATGCTTCGCAATCAGCTGCGCCGCAACCTCGGTGTCGGTCTCCGACTCAAACACGGCGCCGCCCGCGATCAGCTCCGCCCGGAGCTCTGCGTAGTTCTCGATGATGCCGTTGTGGACAACCACAATGTCGCCCACCCGATGGGGGTGCGCATTCTTCTCAACGGGCCGGCCGTGCGTCGCCCAACGCGTGTGCGCGATGCCGACTGTCCCCACCACGGGAGCCGCCATGAAGGCCCGCTCGAGGTTCGCCAGCTTGCCCTCCGACCGCACGCGAACCAGCTCCTCCCCGTTGTAGATGGCAAGGCCGGCCGAATCGTACCCGCGGTACTCTAGGCGCCGAAGCCCTTCGATGAGGATAGAGCCGCACGGCTGATGGCCAACATAACCCACAATTCCGCACATGACGCGACCTCAGCGATAGAACGAACAGGCTCGGCATCCTAGCAACACCTGCGTCCCTCTTCCAACAACGAACCGTCGCTTGCGGCTACGAGATCAGCGACTTCCCGCCACTGCGCGGCTACCCGCCGCCACCGTCGCGTTCTCAAGCCGGCAGAAACTCTCTACCCGCGCTCCGCTCCCCACCCGTGTGCTGCCGAGCAGCGCCACAAACGGCTCGAGCACGGCGTCTTGCTCTACCACGCAGTCGTGCTCGATGTAGGTCGTCGCAGGGTCCAGCAGCGTCACCCCAGCCAGCATCAGCGCACGGTTCGCATGCTGCTGTGCATAACGCTCTGCGCGGGACAGCTGCTCTCGGTTGTTCACGCCATGCAGCGCCTCGATGTCGTCCGACACCACCACGGCTGGGGGCGAGCCGCGGTCGTAGGCCAGCGACACCAGGTCGGTCAGATAGAACTCACCCTGCGCGTTGCTCGCGTCGAGCCGCGACAGCCCCTCCACCAGGAAGCCAGCATCCACCAGGTAGATGCCGATGTTCACCTCGGTGATGAGCCGCTGCTCCGCCGTGCAATCCTTGTGCTCCACAATCGCCCGGGCCCGCCCCTCGGCGTCACGAACAATGCGGCCATAGTCCGTAGGCCCATCCGCATGCGCCGTCAGGAAGCTCAGCAGCCCGCCCGAAGCACGATGCGCCGCAACCAACTCTGCGATGTCCTCCGCAGCCACGTTCGGCACATCTCCATAGAGAATCATCACCGCGCCGGCGTAACCCTCAAAGGCTGCCTGCGCGCTCTTCACCGCATCCGCCGTGCCCACCATGTTGTGCTGAATGTGGGTCGAGACAGACTGGCCAGCGAAGCGCTCCGCGAGCCAACCCTCCACCAGCTCTCGTCCATGTCCCACCACCACCGCGACCTCTTCCGCACCCAGCGCAAGCGCATGAGCAACAGGATAGGTCACCATCGGAAGGCCCCGCACCTTGTGCATCACCTTCGGAAGCGACGAACGCATCCGCGTGCCTAGACCCGCAGCCAGCACCACTGCCCGAAACGTAAGTTCGCTCATCGTCCTAACCCCTTTGTCCCGCCGCCTCAGTAGGCGTGCAGCTCACGCATCGCCCGCGCCAAGTCATCGGTCTGCGGCAGAATCACATCTTCCAGGCTCGGCTCGTAGGCCACAAAGGTGTCCATGCCCGCAACCCGTCGCACCGGCCCGTCGAGGTACTCGAACAGCTCATCCGAAATCCGCGCCGCAATCTCCGCGCCGTAGCCGAACGACATGTGGTCCTCATGCGCCACGATGACCTTGTTCGTCCGCATCACAGACTCGCGGATCGCCTCCCAGTCGTAGGGCGCCAGCGAGCGAAGGTCGATGACCTCTACCTCGATGCCCTCACTCTCTGCAACGTCCTGCGCCGCCTTGTAGGCCCGCTGCACGAGGCAGCCGTAGGTGATCACCGTGAGGTCGCTGCCGCTCCGAACCGTCCGCGCCTTGCCGAACGGGATCATGTAGTCGTCGCCCGGGTCCTGCGACTTGTTGTAGGTCTGTCGGTAGAGGTGCTTCGGCTCCAGGAACATCACCGGATCGTCGCAGCGGATGGCCGTTCGAAGCAGTCCAGCAGCATCCTGCGCATTGCTCGGCATCACCACCCGGAGGCCCGGAATGTGCGTGAAGAGCACCTCGCCCGACTGGCTGTGATAGGGCGCGCCGCCCTTGAGATATCCGCCGATCGGAACTCGCACCACGACGGGCGCGCTCCATGTGCCATTCGACCGCCACCGGAAGTTCGAAAGCTCATTCCGAAGCTGCATGTAGGCTGGCCAGATGTAGTCGAAGAACTGAATCTCGACCACCGGCTTAAGCCCACGCGCAGCCATACCGATCGCACGGCCGATGATGTTCGCCTCTGCCAGCGGGCTGTTGAAAACCCGGTCTCCGCCATGCCGCGTCTGCAGGCCGTGCGTCGCCTTGAAGACGCCGCCCTTGCCCTTCACCTTGCCCACGTTTGCAACGCGGCTCACATCGGCCACATCTTCGCCGAACACCACAATGCGCGGGTCCCGTGCCATCTCCGACTGAAGGCAGCTGTTGATCAGATCAACCATCGTACCTTCGATGCCCGAGAACTTCGGCTCCGTCGCAAAGGCCTCGCTCGTCGGGTCAACCGTCGGCGAGTACATGTGGTGCAGCACCGTATCGGTCCCGGGACGCGCCGCTGCCATCGCCGTGTCGGCCGCGGCGAGCACCTTGGCATCCACCTCTGACTTCAGCGTCGCAAGCTCCGCCTCCGTCAGCATGCCGCTCTCCACCAACTTCTTCGCCACCGTCACAATCGGGTCGCGGAGAAGGTCGGCCGCAAGCTCCTCCGCTGGACGGTAGAGCTCCTCGCTGTCCGACAGCGAGTGCGAGTAGGGCCGAATCACGTGCGCATGCACCATCGCCGGTCCCTTGCGCTCCCGCACATAGTTCACCGCCCGCTCCACCGCCGCATACGAAGCAAGCAGATCGCAGCCGTCCACCTCCTCAATGTAGAGGTCGGGGAAGCTGGCAACCAGCGCGCTGATCGAGCCACCGGCCGTCTGCGCCTCAACAGGAACGCTGATGGCATACCCGTTGTCCTCAATCATGTAGAGCACGGGCAGCTTGAGCATGCAGGCGCTGTTCAGCGACTCCCAGAACTCGCCCTGGCTCGTCGTGCCGTCACCCGATGAGACATACATCACCTCGTCCGAATGCGAGGGGATGGAACCGTCCGAGAGCGCAGCGACAGCCTCCACAATCGAACCTACCTGCGCCGCGCCGGCAGCCTGCAGGAACTGCGTCCCCGTGCAGGAACTCTTCGTCACAACATGCAGCGGTCGGTGACCCCAGTGGCAGGGCATCTGACGACCACCCGAGTTCGGATCCGCCTCGGCACCAACCGCCTGGTAGAGCACCTCTTCCGGCGTCATGCCGAGCGCCAGCATCAGCGCCCGATCCCGGTAGTAAGGAAAGAAGTAGTCGTAGCTCGGACGCAGGAGGTGACCTGCGCAGACCAGCGGCACCTCATGACCGGCACCCGAGATCTGAAAGTAGATCTGGTTCTGCCGCTTCATCGCGATCTCGCGATCGTCCAGCCGCCGCGAGGTGTACATCGTCCGGTACATCCCGACCACCGTCTGCGCCGACAGACCCAGCTTCGCAGCCTCCGCCGCAAACCCAGTGCTGTTGTCCGCCGTCGTATCCTGCCTCTTCGCGTTCTTCGTGACAGCCATCTCGACCTCGCTCCTCTGCTCGAACTGGCCGCTGCCATCTGCTCGAACCTGTCTCTTCGTTGCGCCGCCGTCTATCTACTGCACCCTGCTTTGGGAAGCAGCGCGCACCTCGACTTATCCCGCTTTAGACAACGCACCGCGCCACGGCGCACGGCCTAGCGCACGATGAGATTCACGATCTTGCCGACGATGTAGATCTCCTTCACCACCTGCTTGCCGTCGAGGAAGGGCATCACCCGCTCGTTCGCCTTCGCCAGCGCGATGACCTCAGCCTCTGCAGCCCCCACCGCAGCCTCGATCGTACCGCGGAGCTTGCCGTTCACCTGCACGGCAATCTCGATGGAAGACTCCACCAGCACACTCGGGTCGAAGGCCGGCCAAGGCTCATGCGCCAGCGTTGGACCATGCCCCAGCAACGCCCAGATCTCCTCGCCCAGATGGGGCGCAAAGGGCGACAGAAGCAGCGCGAGCTGCTCCGCCGTCGACCGCGCGATGCTATCCTGCTTCGACAGCGCATTCACCAGCTCAATCAGCGCAGCCACGCCAGTGTTGAAGCGCATCCCCTCGATGTCCTCCCCTACCTTCTTGATGGTCGCATGAAGCAGCTTTGTCTCGGCCGCCGACGCGGGCCCGTCGACCACCTTCGGCGACAGCCCGCCCTCCTCGTCCGTCACCAAACGGTAGGCCCGGCCCAAGAAGCGGTACATGCCGCGCGCTCCGTCGGTCTGCCACGGCTTCGTCGCCTCGAGCGGCCCCATGTACATCTCATACAGCCGCAGCGTGTCGGCTCCGAACTCCGCCACAACATCGTCTGGATTGACCACATTGTACCGCGACTTCGACATCTTCTCGACCTGCATCTGCAGGGGCGCGCCGTCCGCCTTGGAGACCGGCTTTCCCTCCCGCATCTCCGTCTGCTCCGGGTAGAGATAGCGCCCCGCCTCATCCTTGTAGGAGAAGGCCAGAATCATCCCCTGGTTGAAGAGCCGCTTGAAGGGCTCCCGCGTCGACACCAGCCCGCAATCGTAGAGCACCTTGTGCCAGAACCGAGCGTAGAGCAGGTGAAGCACCGCATGCTCCGCGCCGCCTACGTAGAGGTCGACCGGCATCCAGTACCGCTCCTTCTCTGGGTCCACGAAGGCCGTCTCGTTGTGCGGGTCGATGTAGCGCAGGTAGTAC
>CANKLS010000040.1 GCA_947483645.1 Bradymonadales bacterium
GCGGGAGGCGCTACAGGCGCGGGCGCTGCCACAGGCGCAGGAGCCGCAACGGGCGCAGGGGCCGCAACGAACGCGGGCGCTGCAACGGGCGCAGGAGCCGCTACAGGCGCGGGAGCCGCAACGGGCGCAGGGGTCGCAACGGGCGCAGGGGTCGCAACGGGCGCAGGAGCCGCATCGGGCGCGGGCTCGTCGAGCGCCTCAAACTGCGCGTGCGCCGAAGAGGCGACCGCAAGCAAGGTCAGCAGAGAGGCCGCGCCGAGCAACGTTGGAGCAATCTGGCGTGAACGCATCGAATCTCACCTGTTCGGGTAGAAGGTGCCTCCCTCTCCCCGTCTGCTATCAGAAGGGCTGGTGCAAAACCAGCGTTTGCGCGCGGTCGGGCCCGACCGATACGACATCGATGGGCACGCCGCAAAGTTCGGTTAGCCGGTCGAGGTAGGCACGGGCGGCTGCGGGAAAGTCTTCGAGGCGGCGCACGGCCGTGAGGTCCTGCTTCCAACCCGGCCATGTCTCGTAGATGGGGACCGAGCGCTGGAGGGAGACCGCGTCGGCATCGGCAACTTCGAGCCGCTGGCCATCGAGGTTGTAGGCCACGCAGACCTTGATCTCATCGAATCCGCTGAGGACGTCGAGTTTGGTGATCGCCAGTCCCGTGAAGTCGTTGAGCCGATGGGCGTACCGCACCGCCGCGGCATCGAACCAGCCGCACCGACGAGGCCGCCCGGTGGTGGCGCCGAACTCCTGACCGCGGGCACGAAGCTGCGCGCCGTCTTCGTCGAACAGCTCGGTTGGGAAGGGGCCGGCACCCACGCGGGTCGCGTAGGCCTTGGTGATGCCCACGACCTTCTCGATGGCACGCGGCGGAACGCCCACGCCCACGCAGACGCCGGCAGAGGTGGTGTAGCTAGAGGTGACGAAGGGGTAGGTGCCGTGACCTACATCGAGGAGTGTGCCCTGGGCACCCTCGAAGAGCACCCGCTTGCCTGCCCGCCAGGCGTCGCCCACGAGGCTCCGGCAGTCGGCCGCAAAGGGCGCCAAACGCTCCGCTGCAGGGGCGAGCTGCGCAGCGAGCGCCTCGATGGTCACTTCGGGGCGGCCCAGCCAGCGTAGCGTGGCGTTGCGATCAGGCACCACAGCGTGAAGCCGGTCGAGGAGCCGCGCCGGCTCAAGCAGGTCGCGGACGCGGATGCCGCGGCGGCCGATCATGTCTTCGTAGCAGGGGCCGATGCCGCGTCCCGTGGTGCCGATCTTGGCATCGCCGCTGGCGGCCTCGCGGCCAAGGTCGATGTCGCGGTGGTAGGGCATGATGATGTGGGCATCGAGGTCGATGCGAAGCTGCGCCGGTGCCACGCCGATGCCGCGTGCTGCGAGCGCATCGAGCTCACGAAAGAGCACATCGCAGTCGATGACCACACCGCGCGCAATGACGCAGACCTTGTCGGGGTGGAGGATGCCGGACGGCAGCAGATGCAGCACCGTCTTCTCAGGGCCGTTGCCCCGATCGACCACCAGCGTGTGGCCAGCGTTGTTGCCGCCCTGATAGCGGACAATGAAATCGCAATCCTCCGCGAAGAGGTCCACAACCTTGCCCTTCCCTTCATCGCCCCACTGGGCTCCCACTACGACACAGGTTGGCATGGTTCACTTCACGGTTGGTAGATGGCGTTGGTAGCTGAACGAAGCGATGGCGTCATGGCTGCAATGGCGGCAGCCGCAGCGGCTCCGGGGCTCACAGCGAAGCCATGGTCGGCGAGCGCACACTCGAGGGCGGTGACCGTCGCGACGACATCCATCGCGTCTACAGCACCAAGGTGGCCGATGCGTAGAATCTTGCCCTTGAGGCTATCCTGGCCGCCGGTGATCGTCACGCCGTAGCGGTCGCGCATGGTCGCGATGAGGTCGTCTGCCCGGATGCCAGCAGGCGGAACCAGGCTTGTCAGCGCAGGGCTCGGATGGGTCGCAAACAGCGAGAGCCCGAGCGCCTTCACAGCCGCGATGGTACCGGCTGAGAGCGCAGCCTGGTGGGCAAAGAGGGCGTCGCGACCCGCCTCGTGCCAGCGCTCCATCACCTCGTCGAGCGCCAGGATGAGAGGCACCGCAGGCGTAAAGGCGGAGTCGCCCGCGGTCGCCTGCTTGCGCTCGCCGCGGAGGTCCAGCGACATCGCATGATGGCCGCCCGGACGAGCCAGCGCCTGCCAGCCCCGCGGCCCGATGCCGACCATCGCTCCGCCGGGCGGAACACCGAACGACTTCTGCGTCCCGCTCACAAGCAGGTCGATGCCGTCGCGCTCCATCGAGAGATCAACGCAGCCCACAGCGGTGATCCCATCGACGAGGACGACAGCCTCGGGCGCATGAAGCCGGAACTGCGCGACAAGTTCGGCGACAGGATGCAGCGCCCCTGTCGACGTCTCCGAGGCCACCAGCACGAACGCGTCGAAGGCCGGCTGCGATGCTAGCAGCGCTTCGAGCGCCTCCACGGTCGCCGAGGCGCCATAGGCAACCTCGAGCGTTGTCACCTCGCAGCCAAGTTGCCGGCCGAGGTCGACCCAACGCTCCGCAAACTTGCCGCCCGTGACAGCGAGCAGCCTGTCTGCAGGACGCAGCGCCCCTTGCATGGCGGCCTCCATGCCGGCCGTTCCCGAGCCGGTCACAAAAAGCACCGCGCCCGACGTGTCCCAGAGCCACTTTAACCGTTCCAGCATTCGCACGAAGAGGCCTGTAAAGGCCGCCGAACGGTGGTGAGGATGGGATGTAGCCATGAGCAGACGGGTAGATTCAGCCACCTGCGTCGGGCCCGGAGTCATGAGGCGCGCCTTGACGAACATTGCACCATCCGCGTTGAGGCAACGGCGCACCTCGTACTCCCCCCCCCTCGACTGTCAAGTCAGAGACTTGTTGTCTCATGCTGAGAATTCGCGGTAACCTCACCCTTGCAATAGGGAAGGCCCATGTCCCAACGTTCATCAGAATCGCTATTTATCGGCCCCTATCCCGTCGTTGGTGCGCTCCACAGCTCCTCCGATGTGAGCCGCTTCGCCTGCAGTTTTCCGGCAGCGCCCCACGGCGTTCGGCTGGTGTCTGTCTCCGTGCTGCCCTCCTCCACGGCGGAGCGTGTGTCGGACTCGGCGCAGCTGCTCGAGCGGATTGCAGCCGTCCGGAACCTCCAACATGCGCTGATTCCCGAGCTCTTCGACGTCGCCCTGCGCGGAGATCGCCTCTACACCGTCGAATCCTTGGCAGAGGGCGTTCCCCTCAGTGAGCTTCTCGCAGCAATGCGGGCAGACGGCCGCCGGCTCGATCACGAGACGGGCGCGGCGCTCCTCGCCGACATCGCTGGAGCACTCATCCACGCGCAGGAGCGACCCGCGCCGGCCGGCTACCCCGGCAGGCTCTTCCACGGCGCACTTTCCACCGACACCGTTATCGTGACCCTGCGCGGTGAGCTGCGGCTCGAGCAGTTCGCGCTCGGCCCATGGCTCTCGGACCGCGCCGGCCTCACCCCCATGGATGGCTGTCTCGAAGATGTGCGCGCCATTGCCCGCATCGGCGCCGAGGCCATGCTCGGCGACGACGCTGCAGTCGAGCTCTCCTCTCGACGGATGGCCGCCGAAGGGCTCCCTGACGAGATTGCCCAGATGCTCGAAGCGGCCATGCTCCAGCCTGCGGAGCGTTCTGCGGAGGCGCTCGCGAGCATGCGGGCAAGCCTGCAGCTCTGGCTGCGCTCCCGCGCCTCCTTCTCATCGCGCCACCGGCTCCGCACGCTCCTGTTCACCCACCTCGCGGCGCGCTCCGGCTCTGCGCTGCCACCCGACGCCGTCGCGCTCAAGCGGGCTGAGTTCTCCTTCATCGACAATGGCTCGCTGGCGGCCGAGCGCCAAGACGAGCCCGACCCGCTCTCCAATGCCCTGCTTGCAGCATGCGCCGCCGATGGCTTTGCTACCCACGAGGCAGCTTCCAATGCGAAGAGGGCTTTCCCGCTAGGCGCACCCAATCCCACACCCAGGGTAGGAAGCCCGGTGTTGCCTGCCCTTGGAAGGACGCGCGGTGCTTCGCTGGCGATGTCGGCCTTCGACGCCGAGATGTTCTCCGGCGAGACACTCGCCGTTCCCATGCCCTCCGACTACCTGCCCGAGATTGCGCGCGGGGCCATGGCGCCGCAGCCGCAGCTACCTGCGCAGCCCTCCTATCGCCCGGCTCGGACTGCAAGCGCGTCGGTAACCGGCTCTCACCTCTGGCAGGGTAGCGAGTCGTCAACGGGCAACGCGCCGGTCGAGCCGGCCTCCAAAGACAGGCTCTCCGGCGTCTTCGCTGCCCCGACGGCGCAGCCTGTCCGCTCACGCCGCTGGATGTACGTCGGTGCGATCTCCGCGGCGGCCCTGCTCTATGGCCTCTACTCCTGGCAGAAGTCGGTCACGCCACAGGCAGCCGACGCGCAGCAGATCCTCCTGACCTCGTCGCCCTTAGGCGCCCGCGTGGTCATCGGCGGTATCGAGACGGGTGCCGTCACCCCCACCACTCTCGTCGGGACCTCGATTGGCGAAATCAAGACGCTCACTGTGCGCAGAGAAGGCTTCGAGACACCTTCGGTCGGCACAGCCGACATCACGAGCACAGTGCCGCTCTCGTTGCTCTTCACGCTCAAGCCGCTCCCGCATACCATCCGCGTCGAGTCCAATCCACCGGGTGCCACCGTTACGGTCAACGGCACACCGTGCGGCAGCACGCCAACCGTCTGCATGCCCATCTACGTCGACCCCTCCGACGGTGCGACCTTGGAGTTCCGCCGCGACGGCTTCGGCGCTGCGATCATCCCTCACAGCTGGGAGCCAGGACTCTCGCAGAGCACGGTCAGCCAGACGCTCTTGCCGCTGAAGGGGCAGACGACGGTGCCCAAGGCGGCGGATAAGGGCAAGTCGAAGGACAAGCCCGAGCCTCGGGCGGCGAAGAAGGTGGGCAACGCCAAAGAGCCCAAACCCGCCGAGCCCGACGCAACAGCGCCGCCGGCACCTACAGAGACGACGAACTAGCCTGCTGCGTCGCTGACTTCCGCTCCTTCCGCCTGCTCGTCGCCACCAAGGCCCGAGAGACGGTAAAACCAGAGCCGGAGATCGTCGATCACTGAGTAGGCGACGGGCACGACCACCAGCGTCAGCACGGTCGAAAAGAGCATGCCACCCATCAGCGAGCGGCCAAGCGGTGCGTAGGGGATGCCGACAATCGCCGTCGAACCGAAGGCCATGGGGATGAGCCCGACAATCGTCGTCAACGCCGTCATTACGACCGGCCTAAAGCGCTCTCTACCGGCCGCCACGAGCGCTTCGGTCCGCGTGAGCCCGCCACGCCGCAGCTCAGCCACAAGGTCGATGAGGACGATGCCGTTGTTCACAACTACACCCACCAGGATCACGAGCCCGATGCCTGCCATGACGTCGAACGGGGTGCCCGTCAGATAGAGCGTCCAGATGGCCCCTGTGAAGGCGAAGGGGACCGAGAAGAGGATGGCGAGCGGCAGAACGAAGGACTCGAAGAGAAAGCCCATCAGCAGAAAGATGAAGACGGTGGCCAGCAGGAAGGCCATGAAGAGGTCGCTGTTATTGGCGGCGATTCCGGTGAGCCTGCTCCCCTTCTCCGGACCATAACCTTCCGGCCAAGGGAAGGCTGCGAGCGCCCTGTCCATCTCCTTGCCGAGCGCATCGATGTCTTCGCGGGAGGTGCGAACGACGAGCTGCGCGACCGTTCGGCCGTTGACCCGCTCGATGGAGCCTATGCCGGACGCCACCTGTCCCTTTGTCACCGAGCCGAGCGGAACCATGCCGGAGAGGGTCGGGAGCGGGAGCGCGTCGAGCGCAGCCGGGCTGGTCGCGGCGGCGGCACCCGCAGATGCGTAAATCTTGATAGGCTCGTCGCCGCCTACGAGCTGGCCCACCTCGCGGCCGCGCAGCGCAAGGTCGACGAAGGCACCTACGGCCCCCACAGGCAGGCCAAGCGTGGCGGCGATCTCCCGGTCGGGGCGGAGCTGCAGTTCGCGGCTAGAGCTTGCATCGTTGCGGCGAACGACGCTCGTCACGCCCGGCAGCCGCTCGAGACGCTCGATGACAGCAGGCAGCAGCGCATCGAGCTGTGCCGACTGCCGGCCCGCGATCATGAGATCAATGCCGCCTACTCCATCTGAGGTGTCCCAGGTGAGCGACCACTTCGCTCCCGGCACGCGTGGCACCCGCTCCTGCAGTGCGGCGATGACCCCCTCGCGCGTCAGTTTGCGATCGTCCGGCGGCACCAGGAAGCAGCGAATCTGCGGACGCCCCATCCAGCCACCCATGCGAACCACGACGTCGCGCAGGCCGAGCTCCTGGCGGGAGGCGAGCAAGATGCGCTCCGCCTCTTCGAGCACCCTCTCCTGCTCATTCACCGTCACATTGTCGTCGAAGGCGTAGATCATGCGAATATCGCCGATGTTGGCCTGCGCCTGATCGCTCTGTTGCACCTTGTCGCCCAGCAGGAAGACCGACGCGAAGAGCAGCGTGGCAACCAGCGCTACGTCGCCACGGTGACGCAGAGCAACCTCCAGCCAGCCGGCAAACCGGTCCTCCACCCGCACCTTGTTCTCGGCGATCGGCATGCCGGAAATGGCCCACGGAAGGTGCGCGGCGATCCAGGGGATCCAGATGAGCGAGACGAAGAGGCTCGCCACAATAGAGGCGCAGACCGGCAGGCCAAGCTGCGACAGGTAGAAGGTGACGCTCTGGCTCCCGCTCATAAGCGTGATGGGCACAAAGGCCATCACATGGGTGGCCGTGGAGACGGTGATTGCCAGGCCCACCTCGCTCGCGCCGCCGATAACCGCCTCGCGTCGTGGAACCCCCGCCGAGATGCGGCGCTCTATCTGTTCGCTGACGACGATGGCGTTGTCGACCACCATGCCGACAGCCAGGATCAGCCCGGTCAGCGAGAGGATGTTGAGCGAATAACCCGAGAAGTACATCACCGTGACAGCGATGAGCAGGCTGGCAGGGATGGTCAGCGCGATGACGACGGTGATGACCGCGCGCCGGAGGAAGAGCCAGAGGATGAGGATCGCGAGCGCCGCTCCCTCGAGCGCGCTGCCATAGAGGTCGCCGATGGAGGTCTCGATCATCGAGCCCTGGTCAAAGAGCACATGCTGCTCGAGGGTTGCCAGCCGCGGCTCGCGGGCGATGACCTCGGCGAGGGCCCGCTTCGTCGCGGTCGAGACCTCCACCGCGTTCGCCGCCGACTCCTTGAACACCGCCACGAAGATGGCCTCCTGCCCGTTCACGCGGTGGATCATCCGCTCCGCGCGATTGACCATCTTCACCGTGGCAACCTCACCGAGTTTGACCGAGCGGCCGACAGGCAGCGACGAGAGGTCGGCCAGCGACTCCAACTCTGCAAGCACCCGCACAGGTTGGCGGCCGGAGCGGGTCTCCATCGCCCCCGCCGAGAGCAGGAAGCCGGCGCGGCGCAACGACTCGACTGCCTCGGTCGTCGTCAGCCCACGACCAGCCATCCGCGCAAGGTCGAAGTCTACCTCCACCGCATCGTCGGGCGCCCCGATGAGTTCGACGCGCGAGACACCCTCCACCCGCTCTAGCTGCGGAACGATGCTCGTCTGCACGCGGCCCGCCAGCTGATCGCCCTCTCGCTCGGTCGAGATGCCGAGCCAGACGACCGGGTCGTCGCTCGGGTTATACTTCCAGACGAAGTAGGCAAGCACCTCGTCGCCCATCCCCACGCGGGCACGATCGAGCTGCTCGCGCACCTCGTTGTAGGCAACATCCATGTTGGTCTGGTTCGCCAATGCGACGAGAAAACCGGCAGAGTTGGAGCCGATGCGGGTCTCCACCCGCTCTACGCCTTTGACCAGCCGCAGCGCCGCCTCGAAGGGCTCGGCGACCCGCTGCTCGATGTCACGCGGTGCCGAGCGAAGCGTCGGCACCTCCACATAGAGGAAGGGGGGCGAAAAGCCCGACGGAACCAGCTCGACAGGGATGCGGAACCAGGCCACGAGGCCCAGCACCATGATCGAGACCGTGAGCATCAAGGTCGCAACCTTCCGCTCTACCGCCATGCGGGTGAGCCGCGACTCAGAGCGGCCGGTCATGGGGCCGACGCGCCCGTTGGGGCCTGAGCCTCGGCGAAGGCCGACAGCAGCCGGCCGCGCGCAGCCAGAAGTTGCAGCTGAGCAGTCTCCTCCTCGGCGGCAATCCGTCGCTCGGCAGCGCGCGACTGCTCGTGGCCCTCAAGGGCCGCGAATAGTTCGTCCATCGTGCCGTAGCCGGCCTCAAACTTTGCCTCGCGCGCGGCCACAAGTCGCGCCGTCTGCTCACTCCTGCTGACCGCCAGCGCGCGACGCGCACCCATCGTCGCGAGCCGCTCGCTACCCACGCGCACCTCACGGCAGACCGTCACCTCCAGCGCAGCCTGCTGCGTGCGCAGCCGCTCGCCGACCAGCATCGCCTGCTCAAGCCGGGCGTCGGCGGCGACATTGTCGAGCGGCATCGTGAGCGTGAGCGCCGCGCCGTAGCCGCGGGCCTCCATCGCAGCAGCGTCGGAGAGGCTCCCGCCCCAGCCGTCGGAAGTCCCCGACGGAGAGAGAGAACCTGTGAGGTCGAGTGACGGACGGCCCTCCTCCCGTGCCGTCTCCACCGCCAGCTCCGCCTGCTGCCGGCGCATCGCAAGTTCCTGCAATCGGGGGTCAACGGCGATGGCCTCAGCGCAGAGCGCATCGGCGCCCTCGGAGGGTGGCAACCAGCTCCGGAGCGGCTCGGTCGGCACCACGATGGCGCCCGGCGGCGCGCCGATCGCCGCAGCGAGCCCCGAACCGATCAGCGCAATCGACTCCTCCGCGGTCATCAGTGCCTCACGCAACGAGAGCTCGCGCACCTCGAACGAGGCAACCTCCACCGCCGCCAACTGGTCCGCTGTGACCAGCGCCTTGGCCATCTCCGTCAGCCGCTTGGAACGCTCCAGCGAGGCGCGGAGGTCGGCGAGCTCGCTGCTCGCTGCAACCGAGCGCGCATAGAGCGTCAGCGCCTCCAGAGAGGCCCGCGCGACCAGGCCCGACGCGCTCTTGCGACGCGCCTCCCGCTCCAGCGCTGCCTGCTTCTCTACGACCTCCGAAACACCCCTTCCCGCACCCTTGAGCAGCGGCTGCGTCAGGTTGACGCTGAGCGCAGTCGTAAACCAGGGCCCGAGCTCAATCGGACTCTTCTCCGCGCCAAAGAAGAGGCATGGGATGTAGAGCCCCTCCTCGCTGCCGGTCGAACAGGGCACAGACTGCGTACGACGGACTTGACCGAGCGTCAGCGCCATGGTGGTGCCCCAAGGCAACGCCTTCGCCAGCCCCATCGACCAGCGCCCCAGCCCGTCGCTGCTCAGTTCGCCGCGACCGCTGCCACCCGGATAAGACTCGTTCTGATCATAGCCAACGGAGGCCTGCAGACCCCATGACCAGCGCGCATCGAGGGCCCGCTCCGTTATCTCCGCCTCGCGCACCGCAGCCATCGCCTCGGCCACCGCGGGGTTACGGGCAGACAACTCCGCAAGCAGCTCCGAACGCGTCAAACGCAGCTCCGTAAACCCGCTCCCTTCGCCGGCCTGCGCGGCGCTGCTGAGCAGCATCAGCAGGAGCGCGACCACGATTCCCAATTGGCGCATCATTCGCCCCCCGCCGCGTAGAGGTTCCGAAGCGAAGTTCCCGGATAGTAGCGCTCAAGGATCTGCTCCGCTGTCCAGCCGCGCTGGGCCGCACCGATGGCGCCCGTCTGACACATGCCCACGCCATGCCCGAAACCGCCGCCCCGAATCACCAGCTTCTCGACGAAGCCGCCCGCGTTCGTCGTCGGCTCCAGCACAAAGAGCGCGCTCCGCAGGCTCCCGAGCGAGCGACGGATGTTGAGCTCCCGCTCCACCACGAGGCTCCCTGCATCGCCCTCCACCTCGAGCCGCGTCGCCCGGCCGCTCCGGTCCCGCGTCGCAACGCGGATGGAACGCACCTTGCCCACCGACTGCCGCTTCGCGACCGCCTCGGCAAGCTGCGTGGCGTTCAGCTCCACCCGCCAGCGAAAGGAGGCCTGGGCGCCGTACTCGCGGATGTTCGAAAGCACGTCGCCCGGGTCCGCGAGGAAGGCGGCAACGGCCGCGTCGCTGCCGATTCCGCCATCATACTTCGACGAGGCCTCCGCGCCATCGTAGTGGGGCTGAAGGTAGCGGAGCGGCTCACTCCCCCAGGTGGTATCGTTCCCCCCCGCAAAGCCGCCATTGTTGGCCGAGAATGAGGCACGGATGAGCGCGTCGCCGCTCGCCAACACAAGGCCGCGCGTCTGCCGCGCCGCCGCCGATGTTGTCGCCGTCTCGGCGCCGATGCCCTTGTAGACTTGGCAGCGCTGATCCGAGCAGGTCATGTAGGGGTCGGCCGTGTAGCGCGTACCGAGCGAGCCGAGCACCTCGGAGCGGGCGGCGACCGCCTGCGCGCGGAGCGCTTCGACCGGCGCGGAGACATACATCTCCGAGGGCAGCACGCCCTCCACCAGCCGCTCCAGCCCGACCTCGTTCACCAGCACAAGCTTCCCGCCCCGATCGGCTGCAAAGATGAGCGAGCCCACGTAGCGCCTCTTCTCCTTCCCCTCGCCCTTCGTCCCGCGGTCATAAACCACATCTTCCACCGTGAAGACCGTCTCCGGGCGGCCCCGAAGCCAGGCGAGATCACGGCTGTGAACCACCACGCCACCCGGCAGCCCCGACACATCGAACCAGCCGCCTGGGTAGTCGGCCAGCTCCGAATGGACCGTCGCATCCACGCCCCGCTCCCGCGCGAGCCGCTCCGTCAGAGAGTCCGCCTCCGCCTGCGACGGGGTCCGCCCCACCGCGATCAGCAGCTTGCGGGTATCGAACCGCTGCCCATCGACCGCGAACACCGCACCTACCTGCAGCACCTCCGCGTCCCAGCCCAGCCCCTGCCACTGCGAAACAAGCCGCTCGGCACCCGCGAGCGAGTCGGCCGGGAGCTCCGAGACCACCACTGCATAACTGTAACGGCCAGGTTCTCCGCCGCGAATTCGAACCGTGAGTGTGGTGTTTGCGGGCACATCCACTGCGAGCGCACCATCACCCATCGGGTCGATCTGAATCAGCGTGTTGGCCGTCAGCCGCACCTCGGCGGCGGCATCCATTAGACCAACGCGGATGAGAGGCTCACGGTCTGCAGAGAAACGGAGTTGCGGGCTGTAGAGGATCGCCAACCGGTCGCCGCGGGTTAGCTCTCCAGCCTGCGCCTGCGCCCAGGGCAGCAGCAGCAAGAGCGCTGCAATCAGGCTGCAGACAGCCCGCCGCCGCTCTCTCGCCAAAGCTCTCCAACCAGCCAAGAACATCCGCCACCTTGCTCGAACAACGGTACCAGCCGTTACGGCGCGGGACCCCGAGTGGCAAGCCGGATCGCCTTCCTCTTCCGGCGCGCCACCAGCAGCAGTCCACACAGAAGCGCCGCCTGCCAACCTCCTTGAGCTGATGTCGCGCAGCCCTGCCCTTCCCGCATGTTAGGCTTGGCCGCGGCGGTCAGCCTGCACCAGCGGCCGCGGTAAACGCCCGCCTTCACCACATCGGTGCAGCTGCCCCCGCAGGCGAGGCTCGGACCGCACTCCTGCAGGCAGCGCCCGGCCTCACCGGCCGCCGCAGCACAGAGCCCCTCGGCGCAATCGGCATCGTCGTCACACAGCTCGCCCAAGGCGGCATCAACGACCGGCGCGTCGGGCGCGCAGAAGCCACCATCCTCCTCGTCGTCACCGAGCGGTATGCAGCTCGCGCCCGCCTCGCAGGCCTGCCAGCTGCCGCAGCCCCAGGCCCAGCGTGCCACCCCGTCAGCCTCCACGCAGCGCAGCCCCGCAGGGCTCGGCCCCTCGCCATTGCAGAGCCCTCCCGAGCGACCGAACGAGTCCACGCAGCCCTGCGCAACAGCGGTGAAGAGGGGCGCATCAGGCCGCACGCCATACAGGCCACAGAGCGCCGCAAAGTCGCCCGCTGCAGGGCTTCCGAACCGGTGGCTCTGCGCTGCACTCACCACCCCGTACATCGCCTGTCCGCCGTCCTCAAAGCCATCATCAAGCCCCAGCGTATGACCGAGCTCATGCAGCAGCAGGCCCCGCTGCGAAAACGAGGCGCTCAGACAGTTGTCGTTCCATCGCTCAGCCGGGCCAAACAGCTCGATGTCCGACTCCACGATGAAACCCTCCGCATCACACCGGTTGCAGGTGGCTGCGATCACCGACTCCGCATCGCCCGTCTCCGGCGCAGACTCCACGAAGACCACC
>CANKLS010000041.1 GCA_947483645.1 Bradymonadales bacterium
GCAAGCCAGCTCCACGAACCGCCGCCCGCGGCCGAGCAGCCCTCGTCCGACTTCGCCTTCTTCGCAGGCGGAGTTGTATCGTCGGTCGTGGCGTCATCGCTCCCCGAGTCGCCCGTGCTGTCGCCACCCGCATCGACCGCCGTGTCGGTATCGGCCACCACGCAGGCCGTCGTGTTGAGCATGCACTCTGCCGTGCAGGCCAAGGTGCCCGAGGCAAAGCCGAGCGCGTCGCACGACAGATCCAGCAGGTCTGCACCGTCGCAGGACTCGTCCCCCGTTGCGACGCCGTCGCCGCATGCATCCACAGGTGCGACCGCGCAGCCGGCCGTGTCGATGACACAGCCCGGCAGACAGGCAAGCGAACCCTCGCCAACACCCAGGCTACCGCAGGTCGCATCACCGAAGTCGCTGCCGTCACATACCTCGCCGGTATCGATGGCGCCGTTGCCGCAGAGCGTGCAGGCGGTCACATCGAGCTCGCAGATAGCCGAACAGCCGAGCGTGCCGGCCGCAAACCCCTCGGTGGTGCAGGCGAGCTCCGCAGGAACCGTGCCGTCACAGCTCTCCTCGGCATCCAGCACACCGTCGCCGCAGCGCGAGCAGGCGGCCGTCTCGAAGGTGCAATCCGAACCGCAACCGAGCGTGCCGCTCACAAAGCCGAGGCTCGCGCAGGTGCCGCCATTGAGGTCGCCGTTGTCGCACACCTCGCTGCCCGTCGCCACGCCGTCGCCGCAGACATCCACCACAGTGCCGACGCATCCGCTCGTGTCGAAAAGACAGCCCGAGATGCAGCCAAGCGTCCCACCAGTGAAGCCAAGCATTTCGCAGGTCGTGCCGCCCAGATCGCCGCCGTCGCAGGTCTCGGAGCCATCGCGCGTGTCGTTGCCGCAGAGCGTGCAGCCCGAGGTGTCGAGCCCGCAGCCCGCGCAGGCTATCGTGCCGCCGGCAAACCCCAGCGCCTCGCAGGTCGCGCCGCCCAGATTGCTCCCGTCGCAGGTCTCGCTGCCGCCGATGGTGCCATCGCCGCACTGGTTGCAGAAGACCTCGTCGAAGGTGCAGTCTCCGCCGCACAGCAGCGTCCCCGCCGTGTAGCCGCGGCTGACGCAGGTTGCTCCGCCCAGGTCGCCGGCGTCACAAATCTCGGGACCTGTCCGCCTGCCATCGCCGCAAACATCGGTCGGGAGCGTGATGCAGCCCGTCGTCACCAGGCCGCTGCAGCTGTCGTCGCAAGTCAGGGGCCCGCCGTCGAAACCCTCGGTCACGCAGCTTGCTCCGCCAAGGTCGGGGCCGTCACAGACCTCGGCACCCGTGCGCGTGTCGTCGCCGCAGACATCCTCAGGCACCGCGACACAGCTCAAGGTATCGATCTCGTCACAGGTCGGACTGCAACCAATGCTGCCGCTCGCAAAGCCCTCGCTCACACAGGTTGCGCCGCCCACATCGCTGCCGTCACACACCTCGCCGGCAGCCACATAGGTGGCGTTGTCACCACAGGGGTCGGGGCAGTTCTGGGTGCCGCCCGCGCTGCCGCCGCACCGCGCACAGTTGGCGCCGGTGCCGGCCGTCGAGGCGCAGCTCGCATAGCCCGGAAGCGTCGCGATGAGCAGCGTCGGATTCGGGTTGCCAGGCCTCCATGCACCCGGCGGGTCGCCCAGCTCTTCGCCATTGGTGTAGCCGTCGCCGTCTGCATCGAGGGCGGCGAGCGCCGGGCCCCAAACAACGCTTCCCGCTGCGCCAGATACCGTCATAAAGCTGAACTCAATCTGCGTCCCGAACTGGTTCCGGGCGCCGCCGAAGCTGGCCACATGGCAGGCGATGCAATTGGCCTGCGAACCATTCGGAATCTGGCTCACACGAAACGACCGCGCCTCAGACGACGAGGCGCCGAGCACAAGACCGCAGAGCACAACCAAGCAAGACAGCAGCGAAAGAGAGCGCATCATAACCTCCTCAAAGAGCGTTGTTGCACTCTGCCACCGCAGGATCTGCTCGGCAAACTTTCCGCGATCAGAACGCCCGGAACCTGCGACGGCCCGCCAGCGCGGCGACCAGGAGCAGCCCGAAGACCGCTGTGGAGCCACCGCCCGCTGCACAGCCACCCGGCTGCGTCACGCTCGTCTCCACCGGCGCCGTCGTGTCGCTGCCCTCGCCCGCATCCGCCTCGCTCCCCGTGTCTGCGGAACCCGATGCATCGGCGCCCGTGTCGGCCTCTGCACGCAAACAGGCCGACCCATCCACCGTGCAGGTCAACCGGCAGCTCACCTCGCCCGACAGATAGCCCAGCGAGACACAGCTCGTGCCACCCAGCTCCGCGCCATCGCAGTACTCGCCAGCGCCGTCGGCCAAGATGCCGTCGCCGCAGATGCTCGGACAGCGCTGCACACCCGTCGCCGTGCCACGGCATCTTCCGCAGCTCCGCTCCGCCGTCGGGAGCTCGTCACAGGTCGCAAAGCCGGGAAAGGAGAAGCTGACGGGCGCAGGATCTCCCGGCAGCCATGTGCCCTCGGGGTCACCCAGCTCCTGGCCATTCGTCGCGCCGTCGCCGTCCGAGTCCAGAGCCGCCAGTTCCGGCCCCCACAGCGCATCCGCTGAGCTCAATGCGCCCGACGACAGGAAGCCCGCCTCCATCGCCAGTCCAAAGGGGTTGAGCTGGTCGCCGTTGTGACAGCCGTTGCAGCCGAGCGCCGCGCCGGCGGGCAGCTGCTGCTCGCGGAAGGGGCGGGCAGATGCAGGAGACGCGGCTGCAGTGAGCGCGAAAAGTGCAGAGAGCGCAAAGAGGAGTTGACGCATGAGAGACCTAACCTTGGGTGCCAATGTTGCGCGGGCGGATGCGACACACCCCCCGCTGCTCGCCCGGCGCGCGATCGGGATAGTCCTCGCCGATGGAATCGACATCTTCAATGGCGCCAGCTCTCGGGACGGTGAATCAGCGGGCGGGGCGAACAGGCACCAGCGAGATGGTCGCAGCCTCGATCGGGGCCACCGACATGTTCAGGTCGCGCGGCGTGTTGCTCAGCCAGAGCGGCAGGTGGTCTTCGTAGTTCGGCGAGGTGCGGTGCTGGCTCTGCCCGCCCGGCAGCTGATACTGGCAGCTCACCGTCGAGGAGACAGGGTCGGCCTCGCACTGCATCCGCATCGAGGGGCCTGCGGTGTGCGAGAAGTCGCCGCTCCGCGCCGAATCCGGGTTGGCCACATCCACCGTCGCAAAGCCGCCATCGTTGGCATAGGGGCCGTTGTCGTAGGTGGAGATACCAAACGAACTGAAGAGATCCGCGGGCATCTTCAGCACATGCTTGCGGCCCCACAACCAGCTCTCGGCATCTGCCGAATCGAAGGTCGTCGCCAGCTTGTCTGCTGACGCCGTGAGCGCCCGCACGAGCGTCTCGCCCTGCGTCTCGGTCGCCGCCGCCGTCGACACATCGTCCCAGTAGTTCCGGGCAGCAGCGAAGGTGCCTGGCTGCGACACCAGTCGGAGCAGCGTCATGACGGGAGCCTTCACCGGCCAGGCCGTGCCCGTGCCCGTCGCAAAGCTGTTCGCATTCGCCTCATCGTCGAAGGTCAGCTCGGTCGCCGTCTGCAGGTACTCGTGGAAAATCATGCAGGCCACCGCCGCCTCACGGGCTGCCGCATCGTCCGACGCAGCGCCTGCTGCATCCGAGCTCGCAAGCCCGGTCGGGCAGGTGCGGTCCCAGGCCGTCAGACGAGCAACCAGGGCGCTCTGCGTCGCATCGAGGGTCGCAGCAGCAGCAGCTTCAAAGAGCGCAGGCAGCAGCATGTCGGCCGCCAACAGTCGGGTGTCGGCTGCGATGGTGTTCATCGTTGTCTTCGTGTGGGTGTTCTCACCCGCCTCAACGAGCGCCTTGATCCGGCTGGCGCGGAAGCCGAAATCGCTCGAGCTCTGCAGCGGCGAGTAGCCATCGTTGGTCGCATCGCCATCGGCCAGCGCACCCGTCATGTCGTTGTTCGCCGTGACCACATAACCTGCGACCGGGTTGAGCGCCTGCGGCAGGTCGTCGTAGGCATAGAAGCCCTGCCACTCCGCGCTGCCATCGCCGGGCAGCGCAGCCCAGGGCGAGAGCGAGCGGCTCGCCCACGGACGCAGCGGGACGCGGCTCAGCGGGAACCAGCCGATGTTGTTCTCCGCATCAATCACCACCCAGTTCTGGCCCACGCTCGTCGCCTGCGAGATCGCCACCTTCGCCTCGGCGATGTTGTTCGAAAAGTTCAGGTCGGTCAGGAAGTTGATGTCGGTCGTCATGTCGTTGCCCGTCCAGCGGAGCGACACCGCCTTGCCGGCCGCCGCATCGAGCGACAGCACCGGCCCGTGATGGGGCACAATCTTCAGCGGAACCACCTGCGGCTCCAGCACGCCCGTCACCGAGTTGGCCACCTCGAAGGTGTGATTGACCGTGATGAAGGGGACCGTCTCGCCGTTGAAGACAACGCCGTCGCCGTCCGCAGAGATGGTCTCAAGGTAGGCATCCGCCATATCGTAGTAGGTGGTCGTGGCGCCCCAGGCGACCCGCTCGTTCTGACCGATGAGGAAGAGCGGCAGACCGGCAAAGCTCATGCCGCCCGCATGCCAACTACCCGTGCCCCGCGACTTCGAATCCACCGTCGCGATATACCAGATGGCCGGGTTCGACAGCGTCAGGTGGGGGTCGTTCGCCAACAGCGCATTGCCGCTCGCCGTCCGCGTCCCCGACACCACCCAGTTGTTCGACCCCTTGATCGAGGTCTGCAGCGTCGCCGGCACATAGCCGGGCTCACCCAAGGCGCTCGCCATGACACTCCGCCAGGGGCCGTAGTCGGGCGCCTTGCCCGTCCGGGGAAGCACCAGCGAACCGCGGCCTGCCGGCGCATAGTCGGGCGCGATGACCGTCGGGTCGAGGCTCCACGGCCCCACCACCTCATAGGCCAGCTCCTCGCCAAGTCCGGCGATGTAGTCCGAGATTGCTAGGTCGTCCCGCCCCGAGTTGGTCAGGCTGTCGGCCAGCGCGATGACCGACGAGACCGTGTCCTTCGGCTCCCAGTCCGGGATGTTCTCCTCCCGCACCAGCGCGAAGCTGTACTCCTCCGAGAGCACCGCCCCGTTCCGGCCCGCACGCATGTCGGCCAGCCAGGCATTCACGCCGTTGGCGTAGGCCTCCAGGATCGCCACCGACTTGGGCGAGGCGTTCTCAAGAATCGCATCCTCCAGGTAGCGCCCGTCCCGCGTCATGAAGGTGACCCGGTTCCGCTTGTCGACCTCGATGGCCGCCGCACCCACCAGCTGCGAAACCCGGCCCGTCGTCACGCGGCGGCGCAGGTCCATCTGCTCAAAGCGGTCGCGGGCATGAAAGTAGCCCAGGCCAGCCGCGCAGTCCTCGTCGGTCGCACAGAGCAGGTGAAGCACGCCGAGCGCATCGAAGCTGGCGGTCAACTCGCCCGAAAGCCCGGGGATTGAGACCCCTTCGAGGGCGCCGCTGCCATCGGTGTCGCCGCTGCCGCTGTCGCCGCTGCCCGAACCACCCGAATCCGAGGTGTCGCCGCTGCCGCCCGTGTCGGCCGCGCTCTCCTTCTTGTCGTCCGAACAGGCCACCGCCAGCAGCGCCAGCGCAGAAACCAGACTCCACTTCGACATGCTCTTCATCACAAACTCCTCATTCGCGGGTCGTCTCTCGTGTCGCCCTTATCGCACCTGTTTTGCCACCGAGGCAAACAGACCGCGCAACCACCGATAGGCAGCCCCCTGGTGCGTCCGCTCATGCCAGACCAGCGCCGTCGAAAAGTCCGGCAGCTCGATCGGCGGCGCAACCACCTTCAGCCCGTAGACGCCGGCATACTTGAGCGCGATCCGCTCCACCGTCGTCAGCACCATGTCCGACTTCGCCACCACCGCCGGCGCTACCAGAAAGTGAGGAACGCTCATGGCGATCCGCCGCTCCAAGCCATGCTGCGCCAGCACCTCATCTACGGCGCCCGTCCAGCCACCCCCAGGGGTCACCACCAGGTGGCGCATACGCAAGAAGGCATCGAGCTCGAGCCGCTCGCCCCGCACCTCCGGGTGATTCGCCCGTACCACGCAGCAGAACCGCTCCGGCAGCAGCACCGTCCGAAAGAGCCGGTCCGGCAGCCGGTCGATGCGCCCCATCGCCAGCGCAACATCCACCTCGCCCTTGTCGAGCGGCTCCAGGCAGAGGTTGTCGCCCAGCGACCGCACCGACAGCTCCACGCCGGGCGCCAGCCGCTGTACCTCCGCCACCACCGCCGGCAGCAGCGACAGCGCAGCACCATCCGAGGCCTGCACCACAAAACGCATCCGCGCCTCCGCCGGGTCGAAGGCCGGCTCGGTCCGTGTCACCCGCTCCAGCCCCTCCAGCGCAAGCCGCAGCGGCTCCGCCAGCTCGATGGCACGCGGCGTCAGCATCATCTCGCGGCCCGAGCGAACCAGTAGCTGGTCACCGAGCATCTCACGCAATCGAGCAAGCGCATGACTCATGGCAGGCTGGCTCAGCCCAACCCGACGAGCGGCCTTGGAGACGCTCTTGTCGCCAAGGAGAGCATCGAAACAGCGCAGGAGATGGTAGTCGATGTTGGGTGTATTCATCATTCCGATACTACATTATTCTACTATTCGATTTGCAAATCTTTTCCCGCGGCATAAACTGTCGGCTGCCGTTGTTCCCAACGCCCCACGCTGAGGCACCCATGTCCCTCCTCCAAAAACCCCTCATCGCCGGCCTCCTCGGCTTTGCGATCGGCGGCCCCGTCTGGGGCATCACCGGCTACGTCATCAACGACCTTACCTCCAAGGTCGACCCCGTCGTCGCCGCCGAGATCGAGAAAGCCAAGGCGACGCAGAAGAGCCTCGACGACCTCTTTGCAGACAGCCCCGCGCCCGCCAAACCTGCCGCAGCCCCCGTGGCCGCCGGATCCGGCTCGGGCTCGGGCAAGTAACCCCCACGATACCAACCAGGCCCATCGGGCCGCACCCGGAGATGTCCCCATGATGAAGTCCCTCCTTTCCCTCTCGCTCGCCGCCCTCGTCGGCCTCACTGCCGGCGCCGCGCAGGCCACCGACTTCGAGATCTCGACCTCCCCCCTCTCCACCGCGAGCTACATCTCGGATGCCGACCTCGAGACCATCTCGGGCACCTCGGTTCAGGTCAGCGGTACCATCTCCACCGACCTCAAGGACCCCTCCAAGACCTCGGGCTCCTTCTCCATCCCCGTCACCTCGCTACTGAGCGGCGTGCCGATGCGCGACGAGCACATGGCCGGAAAGGACTGGCTCAACGCCGCCGAGTTCCCCAACATCACCTTCGCCATCAAGAGCCTGAAGCTCAAGGGCGACAACAAGGCCCTCACGGCCGGCAGCTCGGTCCAGGCCGACGCCACGGGTGATTTCACCCTCCACGGCGTGACCAAGACCATCACCATCCCCGTCCGCGCCAGCTACCGCGAGATCGCTGCTGGCCAGGTCTATGGCCTCGAGGGCAACATCCTCCGCATCGAGACCAGCTTCAGCATCAAGCTCTCCGACTACGGCGTGAACATCCCGGCCGGCCTCACCGCCAAGGTGGCCAATGAGCTCGCCCTGACCATCAAGGCGACCGCCAAGCAGAAGTAGTCCGAGGTCAGTCGAGCGGCAGCAGCCGCCGCTCCACCTCTCCGCCGCCGGCCGGCCACAAGATGGTCTGATTCCGGATGCCCTGCTCGAGCAGATAGGCTCGACCCTCCGCCAAGCCCGACCCCACAAGGGCCGGGCCATGGCTGTCGTCGCCTAGGCAGCAGCCAATCCCCATCGCATGCGCCCGCAAGAGCAGCGGCGGCGCGGGATAGGGCGTGGCCAGCCCCTTCCGCAGCGCGGCCGTATTCAGATCGAGAATGGATGAGGCCTCACGGACTGCACAAAGTGCATCTTCCTCCGCCGCACGGGTCCGCGCCGTGTCGGGGAGCCCCACCGCCTCGCCAAAACGGCGCACCAGGTCGAGATGGCCCACCACCTCCGGCCGCAGCCGCTGCACCAGCTCCGCAACCGCCTCGTAGTAGCGGACCACCAGCCCCTCCAGCCCGCCGCAGCTCTCTGCGGCCTGCAGGAAGACCTCTTCACTCATGTCGAGGTAGTGGTCGCCCACCGTGTGAACCGACCCGACGATGTATTCAAACCCGTAGAGCCGCCGAAGCCCCGTCATCTGCTCCGCCCACCGGTCGCCCGGCAGCATCTCCGTCTCGAACCCACGCACCACCGTCAACCGGCCGGCATAGGCTGCCTGCAGACGGGCCGACTCTTCCGCATAGGCGGCGAAGTTCTGCGACAGCCTGTCGGGGCCCCAGCCCAGCGCCACCTCACGCGGGTAGAGCCAGCGCTCCTCGTCGCGCGGCGCATGCTCCGAGAGGCCGTAGACCTCAAAGCCCTGCCGCGAAGCCTCGGCCACCACCTCTTCGAGGCTCCCCTCGGCATGGTCACAGTAGGCGCCGCTGTGGCCGCCATGAAGCGACGCACGCCAGCCCATCAGCGTTTGACGAGGCCCAGCAGGAGGATGAGCAGCGCCGCAACCCCCAGCAGCACAAGCAGGAAGGCCTTGGTGTTGACGGGCGAGGCCGGCGGCGGCTCAAACTCGCTCTTGGGCGCCTGCTTGAAGTTGTCTTTGCCCACCGGCTGAGACTGGTTGCGTGGGACGGGAATCTGGTTGCCCTTGCGTCGAGCCATCTGCAACTCCTGCGTTCACCTGGAAGGGGCCTGAGAGAGCCCTGTCTGTTACTCTTCCCCCGCGGGATTTCAAGCGACCCGCGGTGGCGACCCCGACACGGTGCGCCACTGCGCAGCGCCGGTATCGGTGGGTCGGCCCGCGAAGACGATCTCGGGGTGGAACTGCTCCCACCAATCCATCGCCTCGCCCGGGCTCCACGGGTCGGCCAGCGCCAGCGTCTCGAGCGCCCGCAGGAGCTCCCCGGTGTCAGCAAACCGCTCGTCCGGTTCCTTGCTCAGGCAGCGCATGATCAGCTGCTCCAGTGGCCACGGCACGGGGTAGCCGAGCCGCTGCGACGGCGACTCGGGGAACTCCTCGAGGTGCTTCATGCCGATGTCGAAGGCGCTGCCGCCCGAGAAGACATCGCTGCCCGTCAGCAGGAAGTAGCCCACCGCCGCCAGCGAGTAGATGTCGGCGCGGCCATCGAGCGGCTGGCGGCGCAGCTGCTCCGGCGACATGTAGAGCGGCGTCCCGACAACCACATCACCCTGCGTGATCCGCGGGTCGGAGGTGGCGTTGTCCATGGACAGGCCAAAGTCGAGCACCTTGGCAAAGTCGGCAATCTGGCCGCGGCAGCTCAGCATGATGTTCTCCGGCTTCACGTCGCGGTGAACCAGGCCGGCGAGGTGGGCCTCCCAGAGCGAGCCGGCTACCTGCCGCATCACATGGAGCACGCGAGAGGGCGGCTGCGGCCCATGCAGCCGCACCACCGCCTCCAGCGACAGCCCGTGGATGAGCTCCATCACATAGTAGAACTCGCCTGCGCGGGTCCGACCGTAGTCGTAGATCGCGACCGTATTGGGATGGGTGAGGCGTGAAGTGAGATTCACCTCCCGCTCGAACCGGGCGAGCGCCTCCTTGTCGTCGTGCTCAGGCTTCAGAACCTTCACCGCCGTCTCGCGACGGAGCAGCGCATGGCGCGCGCGATAAACCACGCCCATGCCTCCGCGTCCGATCACACCCAAGAGCGTATACTTGCCCAGACGCCGCGCCTCGTCGGCCTCGCGGAGCAGATACGTGAGCACGCCCATGCCCAGCGCGAGGAAGGAGATCAGCATCGTCGTCGCCAGGCCCGCGAGCAGGTCGACCGACTCATACCATTCCCGCGGAGGCCGCAGCTTGGGGGCAATCTCCACCAGCCAGCGCCGCTGCCCGAAATCGATCACATTCTCTACATGAGAAGTTGAAAGCACCTGCGACAGGTGCTCCGGCGACGACGAAAAGAGCAGCGACCGCTGCTCTTCCGTCGCATCGTAGATCGCCATGGTCATGCCGCCCAGGTTGAAGGCCTGCAGGATCTGGTCTGTCAGGTCGCGCAGCCGCACGGTGGCCACCACCATCCCCTTTACCGGACCCCGCGCACCCTCTGCCTGCCTGTCGGGCGGGGCATAGGCGGCCTGATAGATGGAGACGCTCCAGGTTCCGTCGCTCTCCGAGAGCATCCGTGTTCGGCCCGAAGCCAACGGCACCGCCGAGGCCCCCGCCTGCTCCAGCCTGCCGCGGCGCTCCGGGTCCGAGGCGAGGTCAAAGCCTACCCGCTGGCTCCCCACGGGCAGCGCGAAGGCAACCGGGATATGCATTGCCGTCGCAGGTGCGGGGCTCCAGCCGCTGCCGTCCGGCACTAAGACGGAGCGCGGCGGACCGCTGTCGCCCTTCGCTACCGCCTCAAAGGCCGGCCGGTCTGCCTGCAGCACCACGGGCGCCCACTGCAGCGAGGTGATCATCCGGTAGCGCGACAGCGAGGGCGACACGAACCGGGCAAACGAGGTCGCCGTGACGCCGTCCGCAGCTTCAAAAAACGAGGCCGTCGAACGCGCAACCTCCAGCGGAGAATCGAGACCCCGCTTCACCCGCGACATCAGCTCGCCGGCGCGCACCAGAAAGAGGTCGCGCTGCGCCTTCGCATCCCGGTCCTCCGCCCGCTGCCAGAGCTCCAGGCTCACAAGCGTGCCCGAGACGAGGAAGAAGACCGACAGCGCCAGCGAGATACGGATGGCCCGCGAGTTCAACCCCCGCCGCAGACCCAGCGCAGAACGGGTCAGCAGCGATGGACCGCCCTGACCCTTCCCACCCTGCAATCGATTCACCTCGGCCATTTACTCCATCTCGAATCGGACGCCCTGCGAGAGCGGCAGCGTGGTTCCGTAGTTCACCGTGTTCGTCGTCCGGCGCATGTAACTCTTCCATGCATCCGAACCCGACTCTCGGCCTCCCCCCGTATCTTTCTCTCCGCCGAATGCACCACCAATTTCTGCCCCCGATGTTCCGAGGTTTACGTTCGCTATCCCACAATCGGAGCCACTTTGCGCCAAAAAGTGTTCCGTCTCCGACAGTGACTCCGAGAACAGCGCAGACGACAGCCCCTGCGACACTCCGTTCTGCAACGCCACCGCCGCCTCGAAACTCGAATACCGATGCACGTAGAGAATCGGCGCGAAGGTCTCGCGCTGCACCACCGCCGCATCGGCCGAAATCTCCACCAGCGCAGGCTGCATGTAGAACCCGCTGTCCAGGCTCCTCGCGCGCACCCGCTCTCCGCCCGCGATCACCCGGCCGCCCTGCGAAACTGCCTCTACCAGTGCTCGCTCCATCGCAGCGCAGGCCGCCTCATCGATAAGCGGGCCGACCAGCATCGAAGGCTCGCGCGGATCGCCCACCCGCAGGCTCTGGTAGGCTGCCGTCAGCCGCGCGATGAAGCCCTCCGCGATTGTCTCCTGCACCAGCAGCCGACGCAGCGTCGTGCAGCGCTGCCCCGCCGTCCCCACCGCAGAAAAGAGCGCCGCCCGCAGCGCTAGCTCCTGCCGCGCGCTCGGCGCCACGATCATCGCATTGTTGCCGCCAAGCTCCAGCAGCGAGCGGCCTAGGCGGCCGCCAACGACCGCTGCGACCCGGCGTCCCATCGCCGTCGAACCCGTCGCCGAAACCAGCCGATAGACGGGCGACGCTGCGAGCGCCTCGCCCACAGACGAACCGCCAAAGAGGCACTGGCAGAGCCCTGCTGGCGCCCCTTCGCGCAGGCAGACCTCCGCCACCAGCTCCATCACTGCAGCGGCACAGAGCGGCGCCTTCTCCGACGGCTTCCAGACCACGCTGTCGCCGCAGACCAGCGCCAGCATCGCGTTCCAGGCAAACACAGCCATCGGGAAGTTGAAGGCCGTGATGACCGCCACCGGCCCCAGCGGATGCCACTGCTCCATCATCCGGTGCTGCGGCCGCTCGCTCACAATCGTAAGGCCGTGGAGCTGGCGCGACAGACCGACCGCGAAGTCGCACATGTCGATCCACTCCTGGACCTCGCCCTCCGCCTCGCTCACCGTCTTGCCCACCTCCAGCGTGATGACTGCGGCCAGCGCCTGCTTCCGCGCCCGCGCCTGCTGACCGATGGCCGCCACCAACCTGCCACGCGCCGGCGCAGGCACCAGCTGCCAGACCGAGAACGCCGAGGC
>CANKLS010000042.1 GCA_947483645.1 Bradymonadales bacterium
AGCGCTCCGACCAATGCCAACGTCTGCCGCGACGCGGACGGCGACAGCTGCGATGACTGCGGCCTGACGGGCGCCGACAACTCGGGCGGCTCGACCAGCAACGATGGCCCGGATGCCGATGCCGACGGCATCTGTGATGCGACCGACAATGATCGCGACAACGATGGCGTCGTCGACGCGGAAGACAACTGCCCGGACGCTGCGAACGCCGACCAGGTGAACACGGACGGCCTCGCCGATGGCGGTAACGCCTGTGACGTAGACGACGACCAGGATGGGCTCACCGACGACGAAGAGGCCGCAGCCGAGACCGACCCGCTCGACACGGACTCAGACGACGATGGCCTGACGGACGGCGATGAGGTCAACACCTACAGCACCGACCCGCTCGACACGGACTCAGACGACGATGGCCTGACGGACGGCGATGAGGTCAACACCTACAGCACCGACCCGCTCGATCCCGACTCGGACGATGACGGCCTGACCGACGGCGCCGAGGTCAACACCCACAGCACCGATCCGCTCACTCCCGACACCGACGGCGGCGGCATCAACGATGGTGACGAGGTCGGCGCTGGCAGCGACCCGAACCTGACAGGCGACGATGCACCTGCGCCGGAAGACAGCGATGGCGACGGCCTCACCGACGCAGAGGAGCTGTCGCGCAACACCGATCCGAACGACCCCGACTCGGACGACGATGGTCTGACGGATGGTGCCGAGGTCAACACGCACAACTCTGACCCGCTGAACCCCGACACCGACGGCGGCGGCATCAACGACGGCGACGAGGTGGCTGCCGGTACCGACCCCCTCCAGGAGGGCGACGACGATACCGATGGCGACGGCCTCACCAACGCAGAAGAGGCTGCGGCGGGTACGGACCCGACCAACCCCGACACCGATGGCGACGGCATCAATGACGGCACCGAGGTTGGCACGACGGGTACGGACCCGACCAACCCCGACACCGATGGCGATGGCCTGACGGATGGTGCCGAGGTCAACACGCACAACACTGACCCGCTCAACCCCGATACCGACGGTGGCGGCGTTCTCGACGGCGAAGAGGTGGCTGCGGGGCTCGATCCGCTCTCCGACGGCGACGAGGCCGGCAGCTTCTCCGGTGGCTGTTCTGCCGCCCCCGACAGCGGCTTCTCGACGCTCCTCGCAATCTTCCCGATTCTGTTCATGCTTGCTCGCCGTCGCATCCGGCGCACGGTCTAAGGAGGAAAGACGATGATAACCCTCCCGATTCTTTTGGCCGGCGCGCTGACGGCGACGCAGGCGGCCGACCAGGCCAACATCAATTCCCAGATCTTCCGTCCGAGCATCGGTAGCCAGGAGTTCTTCGGCGTCATCGACACCGATCTTCCGTCCAAGACGCTCACCTTCGACGGGCTGCTCCAGTTCGTGAAGTCGCCACTTCAGTTCACCTCGCCCACCGGCGAGACGAGCGACGTGGTTGGCAATGTGCTGCAGCTCGACCTGACCGGAGCCTACCGGATGGGCAGCGTCCGGGTCGGCTTCGACCTGCCGTTGCTCCTTCGCAGTTTTGGTGGCGTGAGCGAGGACAGCAGCGGCGTTGGCGACCTTGTCCTCGACGGCAAGTGGTTGGCTGTGGACCCCGCGACTGCGCCGCTTGGCGTTGCGTTCGTTGGGCGTGCCATCCTTCCCACCTCCAGCGCGGGCGCTGGTCTCTCGGTCGCCGACCTTGGCGGCGAGGCCGCGGTCGCTGTCACCAAGCGGCTCGTCGGCGGCACCCACCTCTCCCTCGATGTGGGAACCAATTTTCAGCCGAGCGTGGAGCTGGAGGACACCACCTGGGGAAGCCAGCTCTTTGTGGATGCCGGCGTTGCCGTTCCGATGGGCCTCCGATGGGGTCTGGTTGGCGAGGCGCACTCGACCTTTGTCTATGAGTCGTTTGATGCGGCCTCGACCCCCGTCGAGCTCGTTGCCGGAGGTTGGTACCGGGTGGGCGATGCGCTCGCCTGGAAGGTTCGTCCGGGCGTTGGCTGGGGCGTCACCGATGGCATCGGTGCTCCTGCTGTTCGCGGCCTCTTGGCGCTTGCCTATGACCCGATTGCGAGCGAGCCGCGCGATAGCGACGGCGACGGCCTCATCGACAGCGCCGATGGCTGTGCTTCGGTCCCGGAAGACCGCGATGGTTACGAGGACGGAGACGGTTGCGCCGAGCCGACGCGGGTGACGGTGCTCGTGAAGGACAGCGACGGTTTCCCGGTCGAGGGGCTCGAGTGGACCTCCTCGGTCGGTCCGAAGGGCAAGGCGGGCGGCTCTGCGGAGTTCCCCGCAGGCGATGCAACCTTCCAGGCAGCCGATGTGTCGCTCCGTCAGCAAGTTCCCGAGGGTGCGCCCACAACGGTGACCCTCGTCGTGCCCGCACCGCGCGGCACGCTCGAGGTGCTGGTGCGTGACCCGTCGGGCAAGGCCATCGCCGGCGCAACCTGGACGGCCAAGGGCGGTTCGCTCGACGCCAAAGGCGAGGCAGGCGCCCGCATTCCGGTGCGTCCCGGCAGCTACGATCTGACCGCCTCCGCGGAGGGTTACCGCTCTGCGAAGGGCACGGTTACCGTGGCCAAGGACGGGAGCGCGACGCTCACGCTCGACATGCTCCCCTCCAAGGCCGACCTGAGCGGCAGCCGGATCGACATCAAGGACTCGGTCTACTTCGAGACCAGCAAGGCCATCATCAAGCCGGAGTCCTTCGGGCTCCTCGATGAGGTGGCCGAGATCCTCGCCAACCACCCCGAGCTCACCCGCGTGCGCATTGAGGGTCACACCGATGATCGCGGCGGCGCCGACGACAACCAGACGCTGTCGCAGGCCCGGGCGGAGTCAGTCCGAGCCTACCTCATCGGCAAGGGCATCGCGGAGAGCCGTCTCGAGGCGGCCGGCTTCGGCGAGAGTCGTCCGCTGGTGAAGGGACGCGGCGAGCCGGTCTGGAGCAAGAACCGTCGCGTCGACTTCTTCATTGTGGAGCGCTCCGACGGCGCCAAATAGAGCGGGGGAAGCCCCTCCCCAAGTTTGACCACCCTCCGCTGCTCTGGTAAACTCTCCCTCTGCGAGGCTAGGTTGGGGTCGCAAGGAGGCGGTGTGGCGCGTTGGACGGTGAAGAGCGGCGATGAGGCGGCCCGTGGCTGAGCTCATCTTCACCCAATCTGGGGCCGACGGCTTCGTCAACGCCTTTGAGCGCGAGGTGGTTGAACTGCTCTGCGAACGGTTACCCGCCCACTGGAAGGTTGCGCCCAACTTCACCTTCAAGCCGCGGCACGGGTATGCGCTCGAGGTAGATGCGCTCGTCTTTGCCGAGTGCTCTGTTTTCGTGGTCGAGGCCAAGCAGTATACGGGCCGGCTGACGGGCGACGATCAGGGCTGGGAGTTGGGCGGTCGGTCGGTTCCGTCCCCTGTTCGCGCCACCAACAACAAGTCGCGGGCGCTGGCGACTGTGCTGGATGACAACAAGGCCAAGCTGAACACCGAGCCCGTGGTCGTCGTCCCCGACGCCTCGCTGCTCTTCATCACGGGCGAATGGGCGGGCAACGCGGTCCATCTTTGCGACCTCGCAAGTTGGCTCCTGACGCACGATGCAGAGGCGCGAAAGAAGGCCGACACGCCGGAGGCACTCCGGTTGAAGATGGAGCGGGCGATCGCGCTGGTGCAGGGCCGCTGGGGAGAGCGGCACCGGTCGGCACGCCGACAGATCGGGTCGTATCAAGTGCTGGAAACGCTCGAACATGATGAGGTCGGAGGCGTCTTTCTGGCGCGACACGGGCAGTTTGCCGACGACAGCAGCCGCTACCGGCTGCGCACCTGGAGCGTCTCTCCGAGCGCGGCTGTGACGGGCACAGACCGGCAACTCCGCTGGATGTTCCGCTCCATCGAGGCGCGCAAGCGCATTGGGCCCCACCCGAACCTGCTCGAGGTGCTCTACTACGAGCACGATCGGCAGGAGTCGGAGTTTGTGGAACTCACCCACTGGCCGGAAGGGGGCAGCCTTGCGCAGTTCCTGTCGGGCGACGAGGCGCGGGCCTCGAGTCTGACGGCTCGACTCGCCATTGCGACGGGCATCGCGGAGGCGCTCAAGGCCTGCCACGCTGCCGGGGTTGTGCATCGCAACCTGCAGCCGGAGGCCATCCTCTTGGACCGCGACCGGGTGCCGAAGCTGACCGACTTTGAGCGGGCCCACATGGATGGCGAGACTACCATCTACAGCGACTCGCGCGGCCGGACGGAGAGTGCCTACCTGGCACCCGAACTGCTGACGCCCGCGGCGCACGCCGCCTCGCCCACGGCGGACTGCTACGCACTCGGCGTGCTCCTCTACCAACTCATCACCGGTCGCCTGCCCTTCTCGGGGCCAGCGGAGGCAGCTGCGCTGGCAGGCAGGCCCTCTCTCCTGCCTTCGGAATGTGTGGTCGGCCTCGATGTCCGCCTGGATGAGCTCGTGTTGGACCTGCTCTCCTGTGGGGCGCAGCGCCACCGTTCGACCGCAGATGAGGCTGTCCGGCGCCTGCGGGGGTTGTCGCTGCCGCAGTCGATGGCGCCGGTTCGGGTGCCCGAGCGATCGGCGGCGTTTCCTGCGACTCCTGCTCCCGAACCCTTTGCGCCCGGCCTGGTGCTCGAGGGGAAGTGGCGGCTCGAGGAGCAGCTCGGCGCGGGCACCTTCGCGGTGGTCTGGCGGGTGCACCATCTGGCGCAGGGTACAGACTACGCCATGAAGATCTTCACCGGCGTGGCGGACCAGGAGCTGGCGCTGCACGAGTTCAACCAGATCCGGCCTCGGATGCCGCTGCACGAACACCTGCGGCAGGTCTACTGGCTCGACCGGCTCCCGCCACCCTACGGCAATCTCTACATGGTGGCTGAGTTGGTGCGCGGTCTGCCGCTTGAGGCCTGGACGAAGGGCGAGCGCCGCATGAGCTGGCCGGAGCAGCGTCGGGTGGCCGAGGGGCTGCTGGCGGCGCTGGGAGCTGTACATGGCGCTGGGGTGATTCATCGCGACGTCAAGCCAGCCAATGTGCTCGTGGAGGAGGGGACGGGCCGCGTATTGCTCATCGACTTCAATGTGGCGAGTGTCGAGCAGGCCTTCGCAGGTGAGCAGGGGAGCCGAATGTATCGGGCGCCCGACGTGGGGCAGGTGGGTTGGACCTCCCATGCCGACCTCTTCGCGCTCGGCATTGTGCTCTTTGAACTCTTCTTCGGAGGCCATCCCTTCGTCGACCTGCCACTGGGCGGAGCAGCGCGGAGTCCGCGATTGATGGTGGGGTTCGCGGCGGTCTCGGACGCGACGGTTGCCTTCTTTGCCAAGGCGCTGCAGCCGCGTGCGGAGCATCGATTTGTCTGGGCCTCCGAGATGCTTGCGGCGCTGCCGCAGGAGTTGTTTGGAGAACCGGTTGCGCTGGCTGCGGCGGGTCTGTCGGTTTCGGCTGCTCCAAATCTGCCGGTGATGGTGGCCTCGCCAGCGGCGGTTGCGGTGGCTCCCCCCGCTGAGATACCGAGGCGCGCCCCTCTGTCGCGGGGCCTGCTCGCAGGGCTCTCACTGCTACTTCTAGGCGGAGCTGGGTGGGCTGTATGGGCCGGTCTGAGCGACCGCGCGGAGCCGCCCGCTGTCGCACCTGCGCCGTTGCCTGTGCCCGAATCGGCCGACGCGAAGTTCGACCACCGGGGCTGCCCGGATGGCTTTGTCCGCATCCCCGCGGGCAGCTTCCGCATGGGGCGCGAGGTGTGGGAAAAGCCGGGCTACAAGGACGAGTCACCGGTCCACACGGTCGTGCTCTCCCGCGACCTCTGCATGCAGCAGCGCGAGACCGACCAGCGGGCCTGGTCGGCGCTGATGAGGAGCAACCCATCGGTGCACTCCGGCTGCGGCGAGACCTGCCCCGTCGACAGCGTCACCTGGCGCGACGCGGTCGCCTTTGCCAACGCGCGCAGCGGCGCGGAGGGCCGGCCGCTCTGTTACGAGGGAGACCGTCTGCTCGGCTTCACCTGCGGCGGCTACCGGCTGCCGACCGAGGCGGAGTGGGAGTATGCAGGGCGGGCGGGCGAAGACCGGACAAAGGTGGTCGCGCTGCCGGAGGTTGCCTGGCACAAGGGGAACGCGCGGGATGTGCCGCACCCGACCGGTGCGCTGCAACCCAACGCCTGGGGTCTCTACGACATGCTCGGCAATGTCTGGGAGTGGACCAACGACCGTTACGCGCCCTACGAGGCGGCGGAGCAGGTCGATCCGACGGGTCCGCTGCAGGGGGCGATCCGTGTGCGGCGGGGCGGTGCATGGAACTCCTTTCCGATGATCGCGCGGGTGGGGAACCGGGGCAACTCGCTGAGCCAGACGCAGCGGTCGGACTCGACAGGTCTGCGGCTCGTGGTGCTGCCGCGGGAGTAGGGCGACTCCGTTCGTTTGCCCTTTTGCCCGTGGGTGCTACCTAGTCCGCCGCATCTGCCCTGTCGGGCAGGAGGAGGCTCCGTGGGCGTCATTTCGGGAAGTGTCAGTTACACCACCTATCATGTGCAGGGCTCCATCGAGACCGTTGGCGTGGATGCGGCCTTTGAGGCTGTGACCAAGTACTGGTTCCGGCCGCTGCTGCCCGACGCCGAGGAGGAGACCAGCGTGGGCTGGTGCGACGTGGACGACCTGCTCGCCGAGGCGCCCAACTTCTCCGGCATCTTCCGCGACGGCTACCTCTGCCTGAGCATTCGGGCAGACAAGTGGGCCATCCCCGCGACGCTGCTCAAGGCCCATGTGGCGCGCCGCGAGCGGGCGCTGCTGACCGAGCAGAGCCGTGCCAAACTCTTCCGCAGCGAGAAGGATTCCCTCCGCGCCGAGGTGCTCCGCGAGCTCCGCCACCGGGCGCTGGCCTCGGCGAGCGTGGTCGACATGGTCTGGAACCTCGAAGACAACCGGCTCCGGCTCTGGTCGCAGTCGTCGCGGGCCAACGAGCGGTTCGCAGAGCTCTTCACCAAGACCTTCGACCTGCGTGCCATCCCCGACACACCCTATGTAGCGGCGCTGCAGTGCGGCTTGGAAGAGAGTGTGGTGGGCATGATGGCCGACGCCCAGCCGGCGCGCTTTCTGACGCAGCAAGGGTAGGTGACGGCCATGATTGATACCGTAACTGGCAAAGAGTTTCTGTCGTCCGAGCTGTTGATGTGGCTCTGGTTCAAGACCGACCGAGGCGGTGCCCGCTTCTTCATCGACGAGTCGCCCGTGGAGGTGACCTTTGATGATGCGATGGTGCTCGAGGCCTCGCTCGCCGAGACCGAGCAGAGCAAGCTCAAGGGTGGCGCGCCATCGCAGTCGCCGGAGGCCTACATGGCGCTGCAGTTCGGCAAGCGGGTGAGCCGGGCCAAGCTGATGTTGGTGAAGGGCGACCGCGAGTGGGTCTTCACCTTTACGGCGCAGAGCTTCACCAAGTCTGGGGTCAAGCTCCCCGCGTTGACGACCCGTGAAGAGGATAGCCGGCTATCGGAGCGGATGATGCTCATCGAGGAGCTCGATGCGACCTGGGCTGCCATCTACAAGCAGTTCCTCGAAATCCGCCTGACGCCGGGCTGGGAGAAGGTGCGGCAGGAGATGCAGGGCTGGATTGCCGAGCCCACGGCCGGACAGGAGCCCTGACGATGGCCGCGGAGATGACCCTCTTCGACAGCCTCGTGCTCGGTGTGGTTCAGGGCGTGACGGAGTTTCTGCCGATCAGCTCCGACGGCCACCTGCGGTTGGCGCACGACCTGCTGGGCGTGGCTGGCGAGGGTTCGCTGCTCTTCGACCTGATGCTCCACCTGGGCACGCTGGTCGCGGTATTCCTCTTCTACCGACAGGAGATTGCGGCCATCCTCCGCGACCTGTTGCCCGCGGTGACGGAGTTTCCGCAGCGCGGTTGGGCGGCGGTGAACGACCGCGAGGGAGCGCGGCTGGCGCTGGTGACGGTGGTGGCCACGGTGCCGACCGGCATCATCGGGCTGCTGCTCAAGGAGGTGGTTTCGTCGGAGGCGATCCCGATGTGGGGTGTCTCGGCGCTGCTGGTTGTGAACGGCTTTGTGCTCTGGTCGAGCCTCTACGCGAAGGAGCGGGCGCTCACGCCTTCAACCGCCGGCGGGCTGGCTTCCATCGACTACCGTGGCGTGACGCTCGCGCGGGCGGCGCTCATCGGCGTAGCCCAGGGCATCGCCGTGCTGCCCGGCATCTCGCGGAGCTGCCTGACGATCGTCTCTTCGCTCTGGCTCGGCGTGAAGCGTGAAGATGCCGCGCGGGTCTCCTTTCTGATGTCGATTCCGGCGATTCTGGGCGCGGTGGTGGTGGAGTTTGCCTCTGCGGCGCCGGCAGATCGGGGCGCGCTGAACGCGCCCGTGATTGCGGGCGTGGCCGTTTCGCTCGTGGTCGGTCTTGGCGCGATTCATCTGTTGACGCGGGTGCTGCGTGCCGCACAGTTTCACCGGTTCGCCTGGTACTGCTGGGCGCTTGGCGGCGTCTCGCTCGCGATGTATCTGGCGAGCCGCTAGGTGAGGCTCTAGTTTCGACACGTTCGGCCCCCAGGGCCCTCTTTTGGTTCGAAGTTCTCCATGCATGCAGTCATCATGGCCGGCGGCGCCGGCACCCGTTTCTGGCCTCTGAGCCGCCGCCACCGTCCCAAGCAGCTGCTCTGCCTCTTCGGCGACAAGCCCATGGTCACCGAGACGGTGGACCGCTTTGAGGGCCTCGTATCGAAAGATGAGATGGTGGTGGTGACCTCGGAGAACCTCGGCGATGCCATCGCAGAGGCCGTGACCGGGCTGCCTGCTGCCAACATCCTCCGAGAGCCGGAGGGCCGGAACACGGCGCCCTGCATCGGGATGGCGGCCGTCTTTGTGCGCGAGAAGCTGGGACGGACCGATGAGGTGCTCGCCGTCTTTCCCGCCGACCACTACATCCGCGACACGGCGACCTTCCGGCGCCTCGTCTCGCAGGCTGCAGAGGAGGCGAAGAAGGGGGCCATCGTGACGCTCGGCATCGAGCCGACCAAGCCCGAGACCGGCTTCGGCTACATCCATCACGGTGCCTTCGACGCCGAGGGTGTGGCGAGCGTCGACAAGTTCGTGGAGAAGCCGAACCGCGAGACTGCCATGCGCTACCTGGCGGATGGAAACTACCTCTGGAACGCCGGCATCTTCTTCTTCACCGTGCAGACGATCCTCGAAGAGATGCGTCGCCAGCTGCCGACGCTGGCCGGCCAGCTCGAAGAGATGGCGGAGCTGTTCCGCCGCGGCGGCGACCAGGCGGAACTTGCTGCAATCTTCGAGCGGGTGGAGTCGATCTCCATCGACTACGGCATCATGGAGCGGGCGCGCGAGGTGCGGGTGCTGTCGGCCAACTTCGGTTGGAGCGATGTGGGCGCCTGGGATGCGCTGCCCGATGTGGCCGAGACCGATGAGGCGGGCAATGTGACGATGGGCGATGTGGTGGCGATTGACTGCACCGACTCCATCCTGATGGGCCACGACAAGCGTGTTCTTGCGGCGGTCGGTCTGCGAAATATCGTCGTGGTCGACACCGAGGATGCGCTGCTGGTTGCGCCGCGCGACCGGGTGCAGGAGGTGCGGGCGATCGTAGAGTCGCTGCGCCACCGCGAAGGCAAAATCATTTAGCGCAGAGGAGAGAGCCATGAGCTTGAACGCTGAGATTTTTCGGGCCTACGACATCCGCGGCGTGGCCGACCGCGACCTCACAGATGATGTGGCTTTTGACCTGGGTCGCGCGCTCGGCACCGAGGCTGTGGCGACCGGTGCGACCACCTTCGCGGTGGGCCGAGACTGCCGGCTCTCCGGTCCGCGGATTCAGGCGGCGCTGGTGCGCGGCCTCTCGTCGACCGGCCTGCGCGTGTTTGATGTGGGCATGGTGCCGACGCCCGTCCTCTACTTTGCGGTCTTCTTCCACAACCTGGGCGGCGGCGTGCAGATCACCGGCTCGCACAACCCGCCGGAGTTCAACGGCTTCAAGATGCTCCTGGGCCGCGACGCGATGCATGGCGACGGCGTGCAGGGGCTCTACCGGCGCATGGTGGCGCAGGACTTCGTGACAGGTGCCGGCTCGCTGGAGCGGCTCGAGATTGAGGAGAGCTACCTGAACCATGTGGCCTCGGGCATCACGATGGGGCCGCGCCCGCTCAAGGTGCTTATCGACGGCGGAAACGGCATCGGCGGCCCGCTGGCGTTGCAGCTTGCAGCCCGTCTGGGCGTGGAGGCTGTGGGCCGGTTCATCGAGCCGGACGGCCGCTTCCCCAACCACCACCCCGACCCGACCACGGTCGAGACGGTGGAGATCATGGCGCACGATGTGAAGGCCTACGGCTGCGACTTCGCGGTGGGCCTCGATGGCGATGCCGACCGCGTCGGCGTGGTCGACGGCAACGGCGAGGTGCAGTGGGGCGATCGGCTGCTCGCGCTCTTTGCCCGCGGCGTGCTGAAGGAGGCGCCCGGCGCGACGATCGTGGGCGAGGTGAAGTGCAGCAAGACGCTCTATGACGACATTGCCAAGCATGGCGGCGTGCCCGTGATGTGGAAGACGGGCCACAGCCTCATCAAGGCGAAGATGAAGGAGACCGGCGCGCTGCTAGCCGGCGAGATGTCGGGCCACATCTTCTTCAAGCACCGCTACTACGGCTATGACGACGGCCTCTACGCGATGGCGCGGCTGGTAGAGTTGATGTCGCACAGCGACGAGACCATCTCGCAGATGCTGTCGGACATCCCGACCACCTTCGTCACGCCGGAGCTCCGCGTGGACTGCCCCGACCACCTCAAGTTCGCAATCGTCGAGCGGGTTGTGGCGAGCCTCAAGGCGCAGGGGCTGGATGTGAACGACATCGACGGTGCGCGCGTCACCTACGCCGACGGCTGGGGTCTCATCCGTGCCTCGAACACGCAGCCGGTGCTGGTGATGCGGACCGAGGCGACGACGCCGGAGCGGCGTGATGCCATCCGAGCCTTCCTCGACGCGACCATCGCCGCAGCGACGGTTGCCTGATGCGGCTGGTGCTCGGCGCCGATGTTGGCGGCACCCATCTTCGGCTCGGCCTGTTTGACGCGGACAGCTGGCAGCTGCTCTGGCAGGGCAAGCGGGGGTGGCGCGGCGCCGATGACAGCCCGGAGTCGTTGGCCGCAGCGCTCTTGGCATCGATGCGCGAGGCGGAGGCGGCGACCGGCCATGCGCTGACGGCGCTGCCGGTGGGCATGGGGCTTGCGGCGCAGCTGTCGCCCGATGGCCGCACGGTGGTGAACGGGCCCAACCTTGGCTGGCGCGATGTTGCCTTCGCCGACCGCTTGGAGGCCGCCCTTGGTCGACCGGCTGGGTCGATCGCAGTCTGCAACGATCTTTCGGCGATTGTGATGGGTGAGTTGGCGGCGGGTGCCGCCGTGGGCGTGCGGTCGCTCGTGGCGCTCTACGCGGGCACGGGGGTTGGCGGTGCGGCGGTCGTGGAGGGCCGTCTGGTGCGGGGCACGGGCGGTACGGCGGGCGAGGTCGGTCACATGAAGTTGCCTGGCGGACAGGCGCCCTGTGGCTGCGGTGAGGTTGGCTGCGTGGAGTCTGTGGCCGGTGGCGCCTCGCTTGGCCGAAGGCTTCAGAGGGTGCAGTTTGCGACCGACGTGGCGGGCGAACTCCCTGGTGATCCCGCACGCTTGGAGCGCGCGGCGGTTGCCGGAGATGCGGAGGCGGAGCGCATTGTTACCGAGGTGGTCGATGCGCTCTCCTATGCGGCGAGCGGGCTCTGCACCTTCCTCAATCCCGAGGTGCTG
>CANKLS010000043.1 GCA_947483645.1 Bradymonadales bacterium
GCTGCCTGCGCGGCTCGCTTGTCTGCGAAGGCGACCTCCTTGCCACAGCCCTCGTGGAGCGGGGGAACGCCTGCGGCGGCTGCGAGCCGCTGCGTGGCGCGCCCGGAAATCCATGCAATGGCTGTGGCGGAATCTGGGCCTGCGACGGTACCGAGGAGGTGCAGTGCGAGGGGCCGGCTCCCAACGACTGCGGCGGGTGCACCTCGCTTCCCCTCGCGGTAGGCGGCCGGTGCGAGAGCGATTCGCGCACAGGCTCCGTCATCTGCATCGGCAGCGATGATGTGGCCTGTCTCCCACCCGGCCTCGCCAACGCCTGCGGCGGCATCGGTGCTCTCGCCGGCCTACCGCTCGGCACCGCCTGTGGCGCCTGCCTCGACGGCTCCGTGGGCTGCGACCCCACCGACGCGGCCCGCCGGAGAACCACCTGCCTCGAGGCCACCGCCCCCAACGCCTGCGGCGGCTGCAGCTCGCTCGAAGCCCCGCTCGCCTCACCCTGCGGCTCCTGCGGGCTCGGACGCTTCGCCTGCGAGGGGACCGACGCGGTTGCCTGCGCAGATGACCCCGGCGCCGCTGCGCTCAACGCCTGCGGCGGCTGTGGCGCGCTGCCCTCGACGCCGGGAGGCTCCTGCGGAAGCTGCGGAAACTGGTCCTGCGACCGGGCGGTCTCGGGCCGCCTCGTCTGCGTGGAGCCGGTGGGCGGCTGCCCCTCGGTCGCCGTCTGCGGCGATGGCCGGCTGGATGCGGGCGAGTCCTGCGACGACGGCAACACCGCCACGGAAAGCTGCCTCTACGGCGACCGCGCCTGCACCGTCTGCGATGTGAACTGCGAGTCTGTGCCGGGCGCAACGCGATTCTGCACCGATGGCCTGCTCGACGCAGACGAGTTCTGTGACGACGGCAACAGCGAGGATGGGGATGGGTGCAGCAACGGCTGCGTCTGTGGCGCGGGCTTCCATGCAGAGGGCGCCTCCTGCCTGCCCAACGCCCGGGCCTGCGAGGTCGCGAACGGGAGCGGCGAAGAGGTCTGGGATGGAACGGCTTACGGTAGCTGCAGCCCCATCGGTTGCGGGACCGGCTTCCACCTGGAAGGGGGCGCCTGCCTGAGCGACAGCCGCGGCTGCAGCATTGCAAATGGAGCAGCGACCGAGCGCTGGACGGGGGCGGGTTACGGCCTCTGCACCCTGACGAGCTGCGACCCCGACTACCATGCGAACGGCAACGGTTGCGACGCAGATGTGGTGGCATGTGCGAGCGCCAACGCCACGGCTGCGACGCAGACTTGGGAGGTTTCTGACTTCGGTGCCTGTATCGCGACCGGCTGCGAGACGGGCTTTCATCTCGAGGCGGGTGGTTGCGTCAGCGACAGCCGCGCCTGTGTCATCGACAACGGCAGCGGGGCCGAGAGCTGGACTGGCTCGGGCTTTGGCCCCTGCACGCTGAGCGGCTGCAACGGCGGCTACCATGCGAACGGAAACCTCTGCGATGCCAACGTCGTCGCCTGTTCCGCGCCCAAAGCGACCGCGGCCACGCAGACGTGGGAGGGCGCAGCCTACGGGCCCTGCCTGCCTACGAGCTGCGAAGCCGAGTTCCATGAGGCGTCGGACCGCTGCGAGAGCGACAGTCGGGCCTGCAGCATCGACAATGCGACCGCTACCGAGACCTGGACCGGTACCGGCTTTGGCCCCTGCACGCTCGTGGCCTGCAACGGCGGCTACCACGCGAACGGCAACGGCTGCGCGTCCGACACCATCGCCTGCACCGCGACCGATGCCAGCAGCGCGGAGCAGCGCTGGGACGGGGTCGCCTACGGCGCTTGCACCATCACCGCCTGCGCGACCGGCTTTGCGCTCATCGCCAACAGCTGCGTCGGCGGCTGCGGCAATGCGCTGCAGGGGCCGGGCGAGGGATGCGACGACGGCAACACGGTCACCGAGGTCTGCGCTTATGGCGAGCTCTCCTGCCAGGTCTGCAGCGCGAGCTGTCAGACGGTGAGCGGCGAGACCGCCTACTGCACCGATGGGGTCATCGACCCGTCTGAGTTCTGCGACGACGGCAACACGAGCAACGCCGATGGCTGCAACAACAGCTGCAGCTGCGGGAGCGGCTTCCACGCGGAGGGCGGCATCTGCCGGAGCGATGTGCAGGCCTGCGCGATCGCAAACGGCAGCGGCACGGAGCGCTGGAACGGCGACTCGTATGGCCTCTGCACGCTGACCGCCTGCGACAGCGCCTATCATGCAAACGGCAACGGTTGCGACGCAGACGTGGTCGCCTGCACCGCCCCCAACGCGACTGCCGCAACGCAGAGCTGGACGGGCACAGCCTACGGGCTCTGCACTCCATCCGCATGCGCAGCAACCTTCCACCTCGAGTCGGGGGCCTGCGTGAGCGACACGCGGAGCTGCGCCATCTCGAATGGTTCCGGCACGCAGCTCTGGTCGGGAACGGCCTACGGCAGCTGCACAGTCGCCTCCTGCAATGCCACCTACCACCTCGAATCGGGCGCCTGCCTGAGCGACACGCGGAGCTGCGCGATCGCGAACGGAACCGGCAGCCAGAGCTGGACGGGCGCGGCCTACGGGAGCTGCGCGGCCGTCTCCTGCAACGCCACCTTCCATGTTGAATCGGGCGCCTGCCTGAGCGACACGCGGAGCTGCGCCATCGCCAACGGGAGCGGCAGCCAGAGCTGGTCGGGAGCGGCCTACGGGACCTGCCTGCCTGTCTCCTGCAGCGCCACCTACCATGTTGAGTCGGGGGCCTGCGTGAGCGACACACGGAGCTGCACCGCAGCGAATGCGACCGTCGCGACGGAGCGCTGGTCGGGCAGTGCGTGGGGACCCTGCTTGGCATCGGTCTGTGGCACGGGCTACGGGCTCTCCGCGGGCGTCTGCCTCCTCGCGCTCGGCCAGAGCTGCTCGGCCAACGCCGCCTGCGCCTCGGGCGCCTGCTCCACCTGGCAGGCCGACCTCACGCAGCAGCGCTGCACCCCGCGCCTGCTTGCGGGGACGGCAAATCAGCTGGACTTCTCCTACGTGCCGGCCGGCACCTTCTGCATGGGTACGCCGAACGGAACCACCGACCCCTGCGACCAGGTACCGGGCGCGGCCGTGCCGCCGGCCGACATTTATGCCGACGCGCAGACGCAGCACCTCGTGACGCTCACTAGGGCGCTGTTCATGGCGCGGACGGAGCTAACGCAAGGAGCCTGGGTGGGCTTCGGCGGGAGTTCGACGTTGACCTCAAATGCAGCCTGCGGGGCGAACTGTCCGCAGGACAACGTGGGCCCCTACGAAGCCGCAGCTCTCGCGAACTGGCTTTCGGCGAACGACGGCGACGCGGCCACGACGGCCTGTTACACGCTCACGCCGGCGGGTTGCACCGGCAGTACCTTCGTTTCGCGGGTAACCTGCACGGGTATCAACTTCGCCGGCCCCTCCTGCAACGGTTGGCGGATGCCGACGGAGGCGGAGTGGGAGTATGGCTACAGAGCGGGCACCACGACCAATCTTTACAATGGCACACTCACCAACCTGAGCTGCTCCGACCCCATTCTCGGTCAAATCGGCTGGTACTGCGGAAACTCATCGCCCGGCTATGCATTCCGCCCCGTCGCACAGAAAACGCCGAATGCGTTCGGCCTCTATGACATGGCCGGAAATGTCATTGAGTGGACCAATGACCGCTATCAGACGTGGACCGCCGCACCGCAGACCGACCCCGTCGGGACAGGCTCGGTCTATTTTGTGGTTCGTGGCGGTTGGGCACCCGATAGTGGATTCAAACTTCGCGCATCCCACCGGCTCTCTGCATGCCCCCGTAACTCGTGTGTCGGGACAAGCTCGTTTGACTTCATGGGAATTCGCTTGGTCAGAAATGCGCCGTGACCGCCTGCCGCGTTGGTGCTAGGCAGGTGCTCCCTTCGTATTCTTGGGGAAAACACATGCGCCTTCTCGCTCTCCTCGTCTGTCTGCTCTGGTCTGCGCCGGCCTGGGCCACCACCTTCTCTGTAACCGCCTACGAGTCCTGCATGGACGGGATTGCTGCGTCGGATGATCGGCTGCTGGCGGCCTCACAGGAGGATGCGGCGGCCTTTCAGAAGCAGGCGGTGGATGTGCGGACGCAGTGCGTGGCCGAGATGGAGAGCTGGCTCGCAGATGAGAGCCTGCCGGACGATTATCGGGGCCCAATCGCGGCGAGTTTCAAGGGCATCCTCGGAGAGCTCAGCTTCATCTTGGCCGGCAACGGCCAGTGCCTTCAGGCGCGTGGGTGGCTGAAGAAGTACAAGTTCACTCCTGGCTTCGACGAGAGCGCTTCGGAGTACCGTAAGCTCAAGGCGACGGTGGACAAGTGTGGCGCGCCCGAACCTGAGGCCAAGGCCGCGCCGGCGCCGGCAGCGCAGGTGACCACGCCCATCATCGTCAATACGACGGCTGCTCCGTTGCCCGCTGCGCCGCGCTCGCGTTCGCTCCGCAACTGGGGCTACGCGCTGCTCGGCGTGGGCGTTGCGTCTGGCGTTGGCGGCTTTCTCTACAACAGCGCAGGTGCCGAGGACCGCGATGAGTATGACGCGCTCAGCAAAGCCTGTGACACCACGCCGACCTGCGACGTGGACCGGGTCAACACGCTCGCGGGCAGCATCGACGATGCCAAGATGCCGCTCGCGGCGATGTATGGCCTGGCCGGTGTGGCGGCGCTGACGGGCGCGACCTTCGTGACGCTCGACCTGATTGATGGGTCGGATGACCGCTCCGCCCGCCTGCTTCTGTCGCCGCACGCGATCCAGGTGGCGGTGCGCTGGTAGCGAGCGTTGCGGCAATTGGTAGAAGAGAGACAAATCGAACATTCAATTTGGGGAACCGTGTTGCATCCAATCCGCGTCTCGCTTCTCACTTCGTTCTTTCTGCTCGCAGCTGTTGGGTGCGATAACTCCACCAAAGAAACAGACGAGAGCACCGCTGCCGATACGGGAACGGTTGAAGATACCGGCGACACTGCCGAGGACGCGGCCACCGACACGCCCACCGACACTGCCGAGGACGCGGCTACCGACACGGCCACCGACACGCCCACCGACACTGCCGAGGACGCGGCTGCCGACACGGCCACCGACACGGCCACCGACACGGCCACCGACACGGCCACCGACGCGGCCACCGATACGGCAGAAGACACGGCCGAGGACGCGGCGACCGACGCGGGCGAGGTCTGCGGCAACGGTGCAGTCGAGGCCGACGAGACCTGTGACGACGGCAACGTCGTGACGGAGGATTGCATCTACGGAGAACGCTCCTGCGAGGTCTGCAATGCCACCTGCCAGCTCGAGCCAGGGCCGGTAACCTACTGTGGAGACGAATTCGTCGACCCGCCGGATGAGGTCTGCGACGAGGGCTCTAACAACGGTGCAGGTTCCTGCTCCGATGCCTGCAACTGCGCCGCAGGCTACCATCTTGAGTTGGAGGTCTGCACGAGCGACACCCGTTCTTGCGTTGTGCCGAACGGCACCGGCAGCCAGAGTTACGCAGCGGGCAGCTGGGGCATCTGTGGTGTTTTGACCTGTGACAGTTCCTACCATGATGAGTGGGGCGTCTGTGTCGGCGACACCCGCGCCTGCGTCGTCCCGAACGGCACGGGGTCCGAGAGCTGGTCGGGCAGCTGGGGCATCTGTGGTGTCGTGACCTGTGACAGCTCCTACCATCTTGAGAGCCGCGCCTGCCTGAGCGACACGCGGAGCTGCACTGCGGCCAACGCGACCTCGGCAACAGAGAGCTGGGCGGGCACAGGATATGGGGTTTGTACAATCAGCGCCTGCAGCGCGGGCTACGCGCTCGTCGCGAATGGCTGCCTCGGAGGTTGCGGTAACGGCGTCATCGGTTCAGACGAGAGCTGCGATGACGGCAATACAGCTACCGAGCAATGTGCCTACGCCGAACTCTCCTGCACCGTCTGCAACGCCACCTGCCAGGCCGTCGCTGGCGCCACCGCCTACTGCGGTGATGGCACCCTCGATGCGGCCGAGGTCTGCGACGAGGGTTCTAGCAACGGTGCCGGTAGCTGTTCGGTCGCCTGCGGTTGCGCCACGGGCTATCATCTGGAGGGCGGTGTCTGCCTGGGCGACACCCGCGCCTGCGTCGTCCCGAACGGAACGGGGTCCGAGAGCTGGACGGGGAGCGGCTATGGGGCCTGCGTGGCGACAGCCTGCGCGTCGAGCTACCATGTCGAGGGCGGCGCCTGCGTGAGCGACACGCGGAGCTGCACTTCGCTCCCGACCAACGCGACGACGGCCGCCCAGACTTGGAACAGCGCCACCAGCGCCTACGGCAGCTGCAGGGCGACAGTCTGCGCGAGCGGTTTCAACTTGGTCGGTGGCCTCTGCTTGGGTAGCCCCGGCGCTGGTAGCCTCGGCGCAGCCTGCACGCTCAACGACGAGTGCGCCTCTGGCTCGTGCGCCACTGGCCCGACGGGAACGGCCAACGACCGCTGCGCTCCTGCTGGGATGAACTTTATCCCTGCCGGCACCTTCATGATGGGATCGCCCTCGGAGGAGGTGGGCCGCTACACAGACGAAACGCAGCACAGCGTAACCCTCTCTGGTGCCTTTTTCATCGAGCAAACGGAGGTGACGCAGGGGCAGTGGAAGGCGCTGAGCGGAGGCGCCAATCCGTCCTACTTCCAGTCCACGTCCGGCACGGCACAGAGCGCTGCCAACGCCAACGACAGCGGCCCTGTGGAGTACCTAGATTGGTATGCTGCCGTTGCCTTTGCCAATGCCCGCTCTGCGTCCGAGGGGCTCACCTCCTGCTACACGCTCACGGGTTGCACGAATGCAGCCAACGGCTGGCAAGACGGCGTCCACAGCGGCTGCACAGACGCCACCTTCTCGGGCCTCACCTGCACGGGCTACCGGCTGCCAACCGAGAGCGAGTGGGAGTATGCTGCGCGTGGCGGCACAACGACTGCGACCTATCTCGGCAACCTTAACAGTTCTGCCGGCTGCTTCACGGCACAGGCCAATCTGGACGGCATCGCCTGGTGGTGCCTGAACAGCGGCGGTCGCACGCAGGCGGTGGGGGGCAAGACTGCAAACAACTTTGGCCTCTCCGACATGCTCGGCAATGTGCGGGAGTGGACGGGCGACAGGTACGGTACCTACCCGGCCACGGTGACCGACCCGCTGGGTGCCACGTCGGGCTCCGCCCGGGTGTTTCACGGTGGGTCGTGGTACGACGGCGCTCGCTCCGCGCGCGCCGCGTTTCGCTACAACCTCAATGCGGACTTTCGATACAGCAACCTCGGCTTCCGCCTCGCCCGCACCGCCCCCTGACGCAGTCCCAAGGGCGCCCCTGCTACCTCGCTGACCGCGTGAAAGTCTGAGTGCCGCGGGGCACAGCGCAGCTAGCCGAAAACTGAAACTGGGATCTCCCCAGCATCGGATTTGCAGCGCTGAATCCTGCGCTTCGTCTTCTGATTTCCCCATGCCATCCGACCGCAATCGTGGTAGGAGGGCTGCGTTGAAACGTCAGGGAGGTCTCGATGCGCTTCGTCCGAAATTCGCTCGCGCTTGCGCTGCTGGGGTTTGTGTGTGCGGGCTGCGATGGCCTGACCATTGAAACAGCCAGGCGCACCGCTGCCGATACGGGTACGGTGGAAGACACCGGCGGCTCGGATGCGGACGCCGGCGATGATACCGCGCTCGATACCGGTGGCGAAGACACGGCCGTAGATACCGCCACGGATACGGCGACCGACACCGCCGCCGACACCGCCGACACGACCGATACGACGGATACCGGCACAGCCGTCACCAATGGCTGCGGAGGCACGGGGCTGCTCACCTATCGCGGCGTTGCTGCTGGCCCGAGCGACGCCTGCGGCCTCTGCGGCGACGGCGAACTCTACTGCTCCGGCACCGGCGGCCTGAGCTGCGCCGGCGCCACCCTTCCAAACGACTGCGGCGGCTGCGGCCTCGTCGAGGGAGAGATTGGCACCACCTGCGGCCTCTGCGGCGATGGCGTCTGGGCCTGCGGGGCAGGGCAGTCCGAGTGCGTGGGCGACCGCCCCCCGAATGGCTGCGGCGGCTGCACCACACTCGCGCTGGAGCCCGGCACCGAGTGCGCGCTCGTCACGGGCGACGCGGGCGTGGTGGTCTGCAGCGGTCGCGAACTCTCCCGCTGCGCCAGCGCGGGCACCAACGGCTGCGGCGGAACCGCGCCGCTCACCCTCCCGGCCGGCGTGACCGGCGTGGAGCCCCGTCCGGGCGTGCTCTACCAGTCGGACTGTCGCCGCGGCGTCTTGCTCTGCGACGGCGCCGCGCTCGTCGCAGTGGACCTCGAGGGCGGCAATGCCTGCGGCGGCTGCGACCCGCTGCTCGGCGAGCCTGGCGCAGAATGCGGCGCCTGCGGTGGAGTCTGGACCTGCGATGCAGAGGGTGGCGTGCGATGCATCGGCGGGAACGCGAACGCCTGTGGCGGCTGCGCGGCGCTCGATGCCGGGCCCGGTCGCGACTGCGACGCAGGGGGCAACGCCGGCGTGACGGTCTGCATCTCGCTCGAAGAGACCACCTGCGTGCCGCCCGGCTCCACCAACGCCTGCGGCGGCCTCGGCACCATCACCGGCGACCCGCTCGGCCAGAGCTGCGGCGCCTGCGCAGATGGCGCGGTGGCCTGCGATGCAACCGATGCACTCCGCCGCAGCACCGTCTGTGAGGGCGCAAGCGAACTGAACGGGTGCGGAGGCTGCAGCGTGCTGGACGGCACCGTCGGAAGCCCCTGCGGCAGCTGCGGCTCCGGCTCCTTTGCCTGCTCGGCGACGAGCCTCGTCTGTGCCAACGATGCGGGGGCCGCAGCCGAGAATGTCTGCGGCGGCTGTTCGACGCTGGCGGCCAACCTGGGCGACCGCTGCGGCCGCTGCGGAACCTGGGCCTGCGACCCGAGCGCGACCGGTCGGCTGCGCTGTGACGAGCCTGCGGGCGGATGCGGCACTGTCGCGGTCTGCGGCAATGGAGCGGTCCAAGCGGGTGAAGCGTGTGACGACGGCAATGCGGTGACCGAAGCATGCGCCTATGCTGAACTCTCCTGCACCGTCTGCAATGCCCGTTGCCAGAGTGTGGCCGGCGCCACCTCCTTCTGCGGTGATAGCCTCCTCGACGCCGTCGAAGTCTGCGATGATGGCGATGCCAACGGTACCGGCGCCTGTTCTGTTGGCTGCACCTGCAGCGCCGGCTACCACCTCGAAGGCGGCGGATGCACCAGCGACGAGCGGGCTTGTAGTGTGCCGAACGGGACGGGGTCCGAGAGCTGGACGGGGAGTTCGTATGGGGCGTGTGTGGTTACGGGCTGCGCCTCGGGCTATCTTCTGAGTGCGGACGCATGCCTCGGCAGCCTCGGCACCGCATGCACCCTCAACGCCGAGTGCGCCTCGGGCTTTTGTGCCACCGGCCCTGATGGAACCGCGAACGACCGCTGCGCTCCTGAGGGAATGAACTACATTCCCGCAGGCACCTTCACCATGGGTTCGCCTTCAACCGAGGGGGGTCGCGGCACCGAAGAGACGCAGCACAGCGTGACCCTCTCGCGTAGTTTCTTCATGGGTCAGACAGAGGTGACGCAGGGACAGTGGAAAGCGCTCTCCGGCGGAACCAATCCATCCTACTTCCAGTCCACCACCGGCACGTCACAGAGCTTCGGGAACGCGAACGACAGCGGCCCTGTCGAGAACCTAGATTGGTATGCGGCAGTCGCCTTCGCCAACGCCCGCTCCGCGGCAGAGGGGCTCACCTCCTGCTACACGCTCACGGGTTGCACCGACGCAGCCAACGGCTGGAAGGACGGAATCCACGACGGCTGCACGGGGGCCACCTTCGCCGGCCTCACCTGCACTGGCTACCGGTTGCCCACAGAGAGCGAGTGGGAGTATGCGGCGCGTGGCGGAACGACCACCGCCACCTACCTGGGCAACCTGAGCGGTGGCGTTGATGATTGCACCACAGCACAGGCCAATCTGGACGGTATCGCCTGGTGGTGCAGGAACAGTGGCGCTCGCACCAACGCGGTGGGCATAAAGGCGGCAAACAGCTTTGGCCTTTACGACATGCTGGGCAACGTGTGGGAGTTTGCGGGCGATTGGTACTCTGTCTACCCGGGCACGACAACGGATCCGACGGGTGGCCCGGAGCAACTTTATCGGGTGTTTCGCGGTGGGTCGTTTAGCTACATGGCTAGGTTCGCACGCGCTGCGGATCGTATGACCGTTGGGCTTTTTAGCTCGAATCCTAGTGGCGTCGACATCGGCCTCCGCCTCTCCAGGACCGTCACGCGCGGGTGCGCTTCGCTGCCTGCCAATGCTAGCGCAGGCGTAGAGGCGGGCAATGCTACTGGCGGCTGGGGCGTCTGCGAGGCCACGGCCTGCGCGTCCGGTTACACAGTCAGCGGCGGCGTCTGTATCGGCGGGCTCGGCAGCCTCGGCGTAGCCTGTACCAACAACGCCGAATGCGCCTCTGGCTCGTGCGCCACTGGCCCGACGGGAACGGCCAACGATCGCTGCGCGCCTACCGGCATGAACTACATCCCCGCCGGCACCTTCACCATGGGTTCTCCGATAGATGAGCTGGGCCGCGAAACCGACGAGACGCAGCACAGCGTGACCCTCTCGCGTAGTTTCTTCATGGGTCAGACAGAGGTGACGCAGGGACAGTGGAAAGCGCTCTCCGGCGGAACCAATCCATCCTACTTCC
>CANKLS010000044.1 GCA_947483645.1 Bradymonadales bacterium
CCGTTCCGGTCGGTGTCGGCCTGGTCTGCGTTGGAGACCAGCGGGCAGTTGTCTCGGCTGTTCGCAACCGCATCGCCGTCGATGTCATCGTCACAGGCGTCGCCAACACCGTCGCGATCCACATCGGTCTGGTTGCTGTTGGCCACCGTCATGCAGTTGTCGTCGCGGTCCGGCACGGCATCGCCGTCGGTGTCTGGCTGGCTCGCTGCCACCTGCACAGCTACGGCGGAGCGGCAGCCCGGCAGCAGGTCGGCCTCACGCACCACCTCCACGCTCAGCGTTGTCGCGCCCTCGAGCAGCGTCACATCGTTGAAAATGAGCCGCGACGAGGTCGGCTCGAGCCCAATCTGATAGCCCGTCGAAAGCGACAGCGCAGCCAGCGAGCCGGGCGTCAGCCCCGCCACCTGCACGGTCACATTGATCTGCACGCCGTCGAGGTCCGGGTTGAAGTCATTCGCCGGTCCGAGGTTCAACCCCTCGGTCGGGAAGAGGAAGGTCACATTGCAGCTACCCGGCGTTGGCGTTCCACCGGAGCCCTCCGTGCCGCTACCGTCGGTACGGTCCGGCGGAGGCCTCCGCGGAATCTCCACATCCACCTCGGGGAAGGTGGTCCCGCCGCCGCCATCGGTGCCCTCGGGCGCCACCAGGCGCTCCTCGGCTACCGAGAAGGCATACTGCCGGCCCGGCGCGGCCGGCGGGTCGTTCACACCGTTGCCCTCGTCATCCTTTGCATCCACAAAGTAGGTCACGCGGCTGCCAATCGGCTGCCCCGGAATCTCTGCGCGGTAGCGACCCTCCGTCACCTCCCGCATCTCCAACTCGCTCGCGGTCGCGCCGTTGATGGCGTAATGAAGCTTCACACGCGCTACCGCGCTGTCGTCCGTCGCGAAGGTCTCAATCACATAAGGGCCCGCAACATTGGCGGTATCGCCGATGAGCGTCGTATCGCGCAGCGACAGAAGGTCTGTCTCGCCGCAACCCGAGAGCGCAAGCAGCGAACCGAGCATCGCAATTCCCACCTGTCTGAACATCTTCATGCGTATGCCTCGGCTGCGCGCCAGTTTCGTCATCAGGCCAACCTTGTAACCTTGCCCCCAAACTTTCGCAAAGGTAGCAGCCCTTTGTGCGCTCCGCTCGGGAGCCTCTCCCCTCTCGTCCGCTCAGGTGAGTGAATGCGTGTCTTGAACAACGTCGTCGAGGCCATCGGCAATACCCCCCTCGTCCGACTCAATCGCATCGGCAATCACACCAAGTCCACCTTCTGGGCCAAGCTGGAATACATGAATCCGGCAGGGTCCATCAAAGACCGCATCGCCCGCCAGATCATCGAAGATGCCGAGCGCGACGGCCTCCTCAAGCCCGGCGGAACCATCGTTGAGGCCACCAGCGGAAACACTGGCATGGGTCTCGCCATGATCGCCGCCATGAAGGGCTACAAATGCATCTTTGTCATGCCCGACAAGATGAGCGACGAGAAGATCAAGGCGCTCCGCTCCTTCGGCGCCAAGGTTGTCATCACCCCGACCAACGTCGAGCCCGACGACCCACGCTCCTACTACTGCGTCTCCCGTCGCATCGCCGATGAGACGCCCGGCGCCTTCTACGCCAACCAGTACCACAACCCCTCGAACCCGAAGGCCCACTACGCCACCACCGGCCCCGAAATCTGGGAGCAGACGGGCGGCAAGATCGACGCCTTCGTCTGTGCAGCCGGCACAGGTGGCACGCTGAGCGGCGTTGCCAAGTATCTCAAAGAGCAGAACCCAGCCGTCCGCGCGGTCGGCGCAGACCCCATCGGCTCCGTCTATTACGACTACTTCCGCACCGGCAAACTCCCGCCCGCTCACGGCTACAAGGTCGAGGGCTTCGGCGAAGACTTCCTGCCCAGCACCATGACCTTCGACTACGTCGACGAGTTCATCCGGGTCACCGACAAGGAGTGCTTCCAGATGGCCCGTCGCCTCGTCCGAGAAGAGGGCCTCTACACGGGCGGCTCCGCCGGTGGCGCCGTGGTCGCAGCCGTGAAGTATGCCGAGCGCTACGACCGACACCTCGATATCGTCCTCATCCTCTGCGACTCCGCCTCCCGCTACATCTCTAAGCTCTTCGACGATGAGTGGATGCGCGAGAATGGCTTCCTCGAGAACGACACCTCGTCTGCCACCGTGGCAGACCTCCTCGCCGCGCGGGGCGGCAGCGGCGCTGTTGAGACCGCCACCGCAGACGACCGGGTCCGCGAGGTCATCGGCCGCATGAAGCGGCTGGGCATCAGCCAGGTGCCCGTCCTCGACGGCGACAAAATCCTTGGCATCGTCAGCGAGCGCGACCTGCTCAACCACCTCGTCCACGGCGGCGACGCCGGCGACACCATCGCCAATCTGGTCGAGGCCGAGTTCGCCATCGTTGAGCCGGTCAACAAGGTCTCTCTCGCCGGTCAGCTCATCGCCAAAGACCTGACGGTGCTCGTAGTGAGCGACAGCCGGCTCATCGGTGTCATTACCAAGATCGACTTCATCGACTTCGTCTCGCAGACCCTCAAGTAGCGCTCCGCTCAGACGGGCCAGATGGGCCAGGCGTGGAGCGTCTCAAAGGCGCCCACCTCGTAGAACCCGAGCTTGCGGTAGAGGCCGATCGCAGCGCTGTTGTGGTCGTTCACGTAGAGCGACACCCGGTCGTGCCTGCGCAGCAGCCGGCTGCAGATTTCCCGCATCGCCGTCTGCGCCACGCCGCTTCGTCGGAAGGCAGGGGGAACCCACACGCCCTCCACCTGGGCGCAGAGCTGCGACGGGCTCGCGATCGAGGCCTTGAACATCAGCTGGCCGGTCATCGTGTGGCGATGACACCAGACCCGCTGCTCCATGATCTGGCCCATCAGCCCTAGCTGGTAGGACTCCCGGTCGTGGCTTGCCAGCTCCAGGCCGAGCTCCTCCTCGTGCATCTCACAGGAGGCCGCGACGAGGTCCTCCAGGTCTGCCTCACGCGCAAGCCCGAGGGCAAAGCGCTCGCCTCCGGCCGGCGGCTCCTTCAGCTCAAACATGGTCTGCGGCAGCCGCGTCCGAACCTCATGCGCGGGGGTCGCGTAGCTGCCCCAAAATCCCTCGACCATGACGGAGGGTCCGGCCACCAGCCGCACCGCGGGTGCCAGTCCGGCGAGCTCGCGTCCGCACCACTCGCCGGCCTCGAGCTCCTGCCCGTACAACCAGGCAGCGACGCCGTCGAAGCAGAACACCGCCGCCACCAGTGCGTTGCCGCGCAACAGCCCGTAGACGGCCGCCCCGGGATGGGGCGCGTCGAGGATGCCAGCCTGCAGCGCACCCAACCCAAAGCCAGCCATGGCAGGCTGCGCCGACATCGCCTGGTAGAGCGCTTCGCGGTCGCGACGCCGGAGGCGACGGAGCTCGAGGGTGGGATTGCCGAAGGGGAAGACCATTGCGCGCTCCTTCACCACTTTCGAGGTAGCGTCAAAAACGACAAACGCCCCTTTCGGAGCGCCGTCGTCATCTCAGCCGCTGACCTTAGGCCAGGAGGCTATCGAGGAAGCAGGTGATACCATCGGTCTTCACGAAGGCCTCCTTGCGGAAGATCAGGTAGAAGCGCTTGAAGTCCTCGAAGTCGCTCTTCATGGCGCCGATCATGTCGGCCTGGAAGAAGGTCTCGCGCTGGCTGGAGCTCGAGCGGTGGTAGATCCGCCACTCGTTGCCGTTGGTCAGAATGCCGAAGTCCTTGCCCGTCGCGCGGAGAAGGAGGTCGAGCTCAACCGTCGGGGCGATACCGGCCTCGAGCGGCTGCGGCATCGGAGGAGCGGGAACTGGGTCGTCGCCCTCTTCCACGGCTGCCTGACGAACAGGTGCAGCAGAGGTCGTCGTGAAGTCATTGCCCCACTCGACAGCGCGGCCAATGCAGAGCGCCGAACGGAAGAAGGAGGCCGAGCCACGCGAAGGCTCCGCTTCGCCGAACTCGGCGCCGCTGCCGAAGCAGGCATGGTCAACGCGAGCAACGCGGCCATCCGAGAGCTCTACGGGCTCAAACACGGTGTGCGTGAAGCCCAGCGCGTGAAGGACGGGGCCAACGAGGAAATAACGCGTCTCAACCGCAGTCGGCCCACCGGCCAGCAGCGTCGAATGCTTCTCGTAGGTCTCGCGGATGCGGTCGAACGCCAGCTGCGCCTCGGCGTCAACAGACTTCCAATCCGCAAGATCCTCCATCGTCTCAAGGCGCTCTCCCGAGAACAGGGGACCACTGTTGAGAAAGATTGCAGCCTCGGCCATGTCTTGATCCTGTGATAATTCTGCGAAGCCCAGACGCAAAGTCGGGCAAAATGGGCCGCGGCTTATGGATCACTCCACCGCCTCGTGTCAAGGTCTCCGACCGATTTTGGCCCTGCTCGCCACCGCCACGCCTCGCTTCACACCTCCCCGGGAGCGTCGCAGACCCCCTTTCGCTCAATTGTGGCGATTCGCGCACGCGTTTGTTACAGTATGCAAGTGTACACTAGTCTGACGCTACGGACCTCGATGCGCCAACCCTCTCTCCTGCTTAGCTCCGCCCTCTCGGCCCTCCTCTTCGTTGCCTGCGGCGACGATACCGCCGGAGGCAAGGGGCCAGCGCTCGAACTCCTCGACGGCGGCGGCAGTGCCGACACCGCTACCATCGATACCGGTTCGGTCGACACCGGCGCCGAAGACACGACCGTTGCTGACACGACCGTCGAAGACACCAATGGCAGCGCCGAAGACACGACCGTTGCTGACACGACCGTCGAAGACACCAATGGCAGCGCCGAAGACACGAACGGCAGCGCCGACACCACGGTGGAAGACACCACAGTCGAAGACACCACCCTGCCGCCGGCCGACATCATCATCAATGAGGTCTCCTGCCGCGGCGGGGAGTGGATCGAACTCCTCAACCTCTCCGATCGCGACCAGGACCTCTCGAACTGGAGGATCGCCGACGGCCCCATCGACCTCAACCCGGGCTTCCTCAACGGCAAGGTCATCCCCGCACTTGGACGGCTCATCCTCAACGAAGGGACAGCCGCCATGCCCTTCGCCATCTCCTGCTCCGGCGAGGTCATCCGCCTCTCCGACGACCGACTCCAACCCATCGATATCTTCAGCTTCGGCGTCGTTCCCGCCGGCGCGACCGCCGGCCGAATCCCCGACGGACTCGGTGAGTTCACAACGAACATCCCCACCCAGGGCGCGCCCAACCTGCCCTACAACTCCGATGATTCGGCGCTCTACGACCCGCTGAACCCCTTCCTGGTCGAGATCACCCTCCCGCCCACCTCGATCGGGCTCCTGAACGCCGACGGCCGCACCTATGTCCCAGCCGACGTCGCCATCACCCTGCCCACCGGCGAGGTGGTCTTCGCCGGCTCGACGGGCGTTCGCTTGAAGGGCTCCGTCGGCAGCTACCGCAACCTCGACGGCAAGGCCGGCTTCAAGGTTGACCTCGGACAGTATGACGGCGCGCAGGCACTCTTCGGAGCCCAGAAGTTCACCTTCAACAACTGCGTCCAGGACCCATCCTACGTGCGCCAGTGGGCAACCTACGAGGTCCTACGCCAGTCCGGCTTCCCAGCCCCCCGCGTCGGCTACGCAAACATCTATGTGAACGGCGAACTCTACGGCCTCTACCTCCACCTCGAGACCACCGACGAGTCCTTCGTCAACCGCTACTTCCCCAACACGAAGCTGCTCTACGAGGGACAGGTCCCGACCGACTTCGATCTCGACAACTGGGTCTACTTCCAGCGCGACATCGGAAGCGCGACCGACGTCGCCCTGCTCGCCAACCTCATCAACCTGCTTGGCACCCTCCCCCGCGCCGAGACCTGGGCTGCAGCTGAGCCCTTCGTCGACCGTGACCAGGTCATGCTCGACTTCGCCGTTGAAGCCTGGGTTGGCCACTGGGATGGCTACGCCTTCAACAACAACAACTTCTTTGCCCACTTCGACGGCACCGACGACAAGCTCCGCATGTTCACCTGGGGTGTCGACCAGACCCTCTCCGACTACATCGACCCCTACCGCAACGGTGCACGCCTTCAGCGGGGCTGTCTCGCCAACCCAGACTGTCGGCTCCTCTATTCGCAAAAGCTGCTCTCCATCTCGGCCGCCGTCCGCGCCAGCGACATCCCCAACCAGATGCTTGCCATCTTTGCCGCGCTGGCCCCCGACATGGTTGCCGATCCGCGCCGCGAGCAGTCACAGGCGGATGGTGAATCCACCCGCGATGAGGCCTACAACTTCCTCCTCGCCCGGCCGGACAATGTGGATACACCGGCCTTCTGCGAAGCCGACCCGGCATCCGACCCCGACGGCGATGGCTACCGCTGCGCCGGTGACTGCGCCCCAGACGATCCGACCATCAATGCAAGCGCTATCGACCTCTGCGGCGACGGCATCGACCAAGACTGCTCCGGCCGCGCCGACGATGCGATCGACTGCCCCGACTGCGTCGCAGCGACCCGCCTCGGCCGCAACTACGCCATGTGCTTCCGTCCCCGAACCTTCGATGATGCCCGCCTCGCCTGTCAGGCGATCGGCCTCGACCTCGCCGTGCCGGGCAGCCGCGGCGAAAACACCTTCCTGCAGGGCCTCGCGACATCCACCTCCTGGCTCGGCCTCACGGATGCCGCGGTCGAGGGAACCTGGCGCACGGTTGCGGGTGCCACACTCACCTTCACCTCCTGGGAGGCGGGCGAACCCAACAACGCGGGCAACCAGGACTGCACCCAGATGTATGAGAGCGGCAACTGGGACGATCTGGGCTGCGGTTCGCTCCTTTCTGCCCTCTGTGAGCAGCCCTAGCACGCAACCGTCGCGGGGCTTGCACTGAGGTGCAAGATAGGTTGGAAGGGCGGCCGCGAACTCTCCATCTGGCCTCTCCCGGCGCGGCCAAACCTTCTTGCGCCTCTTCCTGTTCTCATCGCAGCCCGCAGTGACGAGGCCTCTCCGGCCCCCCGTCATTACCTGCAGCTTCTAGCCGGCCGGCGGCTCCGCCGGAGCAGCCAGCAGCGCCTGCCAAACCTGCTGCCAACAGCGCGGTGAGAGCAGGTAGGAGAGATGGCTGAACCCGGTCATCTCGATGTTCTCTGCGCCCTCTACCGCTGCCGACTCGGCCGGAAGCACAAGCAGGTCGCCTTTGCTCCAGAAGGCGACGAGCCGCACAGGACTGCTCCACGGGAGCTGTGTTGCGAACCGTGCAAAGACGGGCGACTCACGCCGAAGCTCTCCGCCCTGGCGCGTGGCTGTGAACCGCGCGACATAGGTGCCGGCGTGCGGTGTGCCGAGGGTCACCAGCGTGGCGATGCGCGCGGCAAAGGTGGGCTCCTCCAGCGCGATCCGGCTGGCGATCCCGCCCTGGCTATGCGCGATGATATCCACCTTAGCCTCTGCCTCGAGCCCATTCACCGAGATGACCTCCTCCAAGAAGGAGCGGAGTTTGATCCCCATCGCCTCCACATCGACCGCATCGGCGAGGTCGATGGCGTAGACGCGGCGCCGTCCCATCGCAGCGAAGTAGGCACGCAGCGCGTAGAAGTTGGTCGGGTCGCCGGCCATCCCATGCACCAGGATCAGCGGCAGGTAGCCGTCGTCCGGCTTCGCGACCACGCTGCGCTCGCGCGGAAGCAACATGCCGAGCCCCACCACAGGACCGTGCACGAGGTGGCGCTGCACATCGGGGTCGATGGCCCTGTACCCGTAGGCCACCTTGCCCGCGCCCCAGAGCAGGCCCCGCGTGACAGCGCGTCCCGCCGTCAGCGCGGCTGCCGCGACCCGCTTCTTGCTCTCTCCGGGCATGGCTGCCTGCTCCTGCATCTCTTCCTCCGGCGCGATGTGCGCCACCAATGTTGCAGCGCGCCGCGACGATGGCAGCAGGAGCCCGCCCCGCGCAAGCCTTAGAGCGTCTTCTTCGAGAAGTACCAGTCCGTTACTTGGAAATCCTGCGACGCGAGCCGCTCACGTGCACCGGCCACCGTCTGCGGCGCCGGCACGATGACCGGCTCGCCCGGAACCCAGTTCGCGGGGCAGGCGACACCGTTCTTGTCTGCCGTCTGCAGCCCGTCGATGAGCCGGATGATCTCTGCAAAGTTCCGGCCCACATTCATCGGGTAGTAGATGAGCGCACGGATCTTCCGCGCCGGGTCGATGATGAAGACGCAGCGAACCGTCGCGGTCTCCGAGCTCGGCGTGTGCACCATGCCGTAGAGCGAGGCCACCCGCTGATCTAGGTCGGCGATGACCGGGAAGTTCACATCGACGTCGAACTTCTCCTTGATGTTCTGCACCCAGCCGATGTGGGCGAAGACCGAGTCGATCGAGAGGCCGATGAGCACCGTGTTCCGCTCCGCGAAGGCGCTCTCCAGGCCTGCAAAGGCCAGAAACTCCGTCGTGCAGACCGGGGTGAAGTCGGCGGGGTGGGAGAAGAGGACAACCCACTTCTCCTTGTTCCACTCCGAGAGCTTGAGGAGGCCGTGCGTCGTCTTGGCTTCGAAGTCGGGGGCAGGGCCTCCGAGCTGAATGCGGGGTGCTTCGATGGGGGTGAGGCTCATGTTCTTTGCTCCGGTTGATTGGGAACCCGCGCTGGCGGTCTCACTCGGCCTAGGTATGATTCTTGACCAAATCAATAAACAATCTTGCGCTCATCGATTCATAAAAACACATAAAAATTCGTATGAATGTCGCCGCGCGGACCCCTCGAGAATTCTTTCGAGCCAACTGCGTTCATCTGATAACTCGCTGATGCCCGAAGGGTGTTACCCCTGCAGCCGCCACCAACGAGAGGTCCCATGATGCAGCGAATCTCCCTCATCCTCGTCCTCGCAACCCTCACCGCCTGCGCCCAAGACGACGACGCCCTCCTCGAGGAGGTGCGCGACACCCTGCCGGCCGCCAGCGAGGTCCGGCTGGATGTCCCCTCCACCAACAACAAATCCACCCTCGGCGCTGTGGCCGAGTTCTACCAGCACACCCGCAACACCTCCGACTTCCTCAACGCCGCCTCGGTCGTCTGGGTGGGCCTCATCCAGACCATCATGCGCTACCCAGCCACCAGCGTGGAGGGTGACACCATCACTTGGGGGCCGTGGAACGACGACAGCGCGCTCCGCCCCTTTGCCTACAAGCTCGTGGCCGTCCGCACGGGCGACCGGAGCATCACCTATGCCCTTTCCGGTAAGCGGCGCGCCGATGCCGGTGACTTCATCCCTCTCATCGAGGGCGCCGCGGAGCGCCCCGACGCAGGCGAGCGCGGCAAGGGAACCCTCACGCTGCTCTTCGACAACCAGGCCGTCATAGACGTCGCAAAGCGGGAACGGGGCAGCATCGCCATCCGCTACGACCTGACCGCTGAGCCACGCACCAACGCCGTGACCTTCAGCGACTTCGTCAACGAGCGGGGCGAGGGGCCGCGTGACAGCGAGTATGGCTACCTCCAGCGCGCCGACGGCAGCGGCCGCTTCGACTTCCTCACGCTCGCAAATGTGGACGAAGACGCAGCCGGCCAAGCCGAGAATCTCCACATCGTCAGCAACTGGGATGCAACCGGGGCAGGGCGCAGCGATGTTGCCGCCTGGGGCGGAAATCTGGGCGAGGTGATCTGGAATGTGGCACAGTGCTGGGATGCCTCCTTCCTCGCCACCTTCACCTCCTACGCCGCTACGGGTGGCGCTCAGCCCCTGCTTGCCAACGAAGGCGACGCTGCCAGCTGTGCAGTCTCTGGCGAGACGGTTGCCCCGCTTCTCTAGCCTCCTCCTCTGCGCACTCCTCTGCTGCGACAGCTCGCGAGCCGCGACTGCGCCGAAGCTGGAGTCGCCCTCCACGGCTCCGGTAGAGGCACCGCTAACCGCCCGTTGCGGCATCAACTTCGCCCACGCTTGGCAGAACGGTGGCGTCCGAGGTTACGCGAGTCCCACAGCCCGTGAGGCGCTCGGCGAGCTCGCCGCGATGGGTGTTGTCGATGTCGCCATCACCGGCTTCGGCTGGATGCCTTCGCTCACCTCCACCGAGGTGAAGTGGCAGCAGCCCCCGCCCGGCGGAGAGACGGAAGCAGCCATCCGTGCCGCCGCCGCCGCGGTCCGTGCGAAGGGCCAGCGGCTCATGCTCAAGCCCCACCTCTGGGTCCACACAGGTGCCTGGCAGGCGGAGCTCAAGCCCGATCCTGCGGAGGGAGGCTGGCCCGCCTGGTTTGCCAGTTACGAGCAGTTTATCTTCGCGCAGGCCGAACTGGCCGCCGAGCTGACGGCTGACTGGTTCGTCATCGGAAACGAGCTCGGCAGCGCCACCGCGGCCGCACCGGAGCGCTGGGCTGCGCTCATCGCCGGCGTCCGTACGCGCTACACAGGGCGCATCACCTACGCCGCGAACTGGGACGAGGCGGAGCGCGTCACCTTCTGGCCCCTCCTCGACGCCATTGGCGTCAACTTCTACGCGCCGCTCAGCACCAAGCCGTCGCCCTCCGAGGCCGAGCTCCGCGCCGGCGCGACGGAATGGCTTGCCCGCTACGAGAAGCTCGCTGCAACAGCCAAGCGGCCCATCCTCCTGACCGAGGTGGGCTACCGCAACCGGGTC
>CANKLS010000045.1 GCA_947483645.1 Bradymonadales bacterium
CAGTCGTTCTGGCGGCCATCGGCGTTGCGGTCGAAGGTGTTGTGAAAGAAGATGAGGTCGCCAACGGCGGGGCGGCTCGAATGGTAGATCGTGCCGGTCTGCTGCGCCTTGCGGTAGAGGTCGGCGATGCTGCCGGCGGCCGCGTTGCCGAGGGGCACCTCGTTGGCTTCGTACACCGCTACCACGTAGCCTGCCGCGAACTCTGGGGTGTAGCTTCCGCTGCCCCGCGTCGGCTTCACCTCGGCAGGGCCAGCAGAGGCGTTGGAGGCGCTCTCGGTCGACTTGGCCGGAGCTGCCTGAGGGCGCGCAGGCGCGGGACGCGCAGGAGCAGGGCGCTCGGCCTGTGGGCGCGCAGGCGCCGCTACGGGCTTGGCAACTTCACTTGCGGGTCGCGTCGGCTTGACCCGCTCTTCGCGGTCACTGCGCGGTGCTGCAGCTGGGGCAGGCGTCGCGGGACGGGCAGGGCGCGAGGCGCCTTCGAGCGCAGCCTGCGCCTTTGTGACCTTGTCTGTGTCGCTCTCCTGTTCGGCCTGCCAGCCTTCGCGCTGGTAGGGCGCGGGTGCAGCAGCGTTGAGCAGCGGGGAGCTGAATTCCGAGCGGCCTGCGCTCGCGCCTGTGAACGAGGCGCAACCTGTACCGAGCCACACCAGTGAACTCCAAACGACCAGCTTTTTCATGAGCATACTCCGAAGGGTTGCGATTGCCTGAACAACATGGTGACTCTCCCCGCCCGCTCCAAGTTTTTCGCGGTCCGGAGAAGCAGTGACAGCGGAGAGCAGTGCGCACTGCAAAAAATTTCGCTCAGGCTGCAGGGCAGGGTAGCCGTTTGGAAGCCACCCTCTCGAGGTCTCCGTCATGCGTCTTGCCGCACTGCCCATTGCCGCCTTCTCTGCCCTGTTGTTTGCCGGTTGTGCAGACGACGCCTCGGGTCTGGCCTCCGGTCGCGTCGAGCTCGCCTGGCGCATCGGCCCCACCTCCTGTGCCGAGGTCGGCTCCAACGAGGTCTCCGTCGAACTGCTCGGTGGGCTCGCGAACCTCGACGGCCAGACCATCTGGCGCTTCCCCTGCGGCGACCGCGAAGGCATCGTCTCCAACCTCCGCCCCGGCAGCTACACCTTCCTCCTCGCGGCCAACAACGCTGCAGGCGCTGCGGTCTTCGAAGGAGCCACCAGCGTTATCGATGTCCGCGAGGCCGGCACCTCGACGCCGCCCGTCGTCGTCATGCGTGCCGCGCCCGGCACTGCCAAGATCGAGTGGAACTTCGGCGGACCGCTCTGCTCGCAGGTCGATGTCTCCGATGTCCTGGTCATGGCCTTCGACCTGAACGGTTCGCTCGAGCAGGAGGCCTCTGTGGCCTGCAACGAGGGCGCCGCCTCGCTCAGCCTCCCGCCCGGCAGCTACGACCTCCTCGTGCTCGGCCTCAGCGCCACGGGCGGCGCGGCAGCACGCGAGGCCGCCCAGCGCATCACCATTGAGCGTGGCGTCACCACCGAGGTGAGCCTCTGGCTCCGCGATCCCGCGGCGACCACCGAAGAGACCACGCCCTCCGAGGGTACAGGCGCTGGCTCGGGCGCTGGAAGCGGCTCCGGCTCCTGAGCTCCGCTAGGATCGAACCTCGCCTCGTCGTGGTTGAACTTTGACTCCGCGCGGCCTAGACGCCTCCCGCAAACCTGCCCGCCCCGTCGGTCCGTTTGCACCAGAGGTCGTCCATGTCGAGGCTTTCGATCAGAGAATCGCTCACCTTTGACGATGTGTTGCTCGTCCCGCAATACAGCGACTTTCTCCCCAAAGAGACCGACATCTCCACCCAGCTGACCCGCAACCTCCGGGTCAAGCTGCCGCTGCTCTCCGCGGCCATGGATACGGTCACCGAGGCTGCCACCGCCATCTGCATGGCCCGGCACGGCGGCGTCGGCGTTATTCACAAGAACCTCAGCATCGCCGAACAGGCCGCCGAGGTCCGCAAGGTGAAGAAGTCCGAGTCGGGCATGGTCGTCGACCCCATCACCGTCGGCCCCCGCCAGACCCTCGCCGATGTCGTCGCCATCATGCAGCGGAACGCCATCTCGGGCGTGCCGGTCGTCGATGGCGGCCGCCTCGTGGGCATCGTCACCAACCGTGACCTTCGCTTCGAGAAGGACCTCACCAAGACCGTCGCCGAGTCGATGACCCGCGACCTGGTGACCGCCCATGTCGGCATCGCCATCACCGACGCGATGCAGATGCTCCAGAAGCACCGCATCGAGAAGCTCCTGCTCGTCGATGCGGCCGGCCACCTCGAAGGCCTCATCACCGTCAAAGACATCGAGCAGGCCGAAATCTACCCCAGCGCGGTCAAAGACAGCATGGGCCGCCTCTTGGTCGGTGCCGCCATCGGCGTCTCGCCCGACACGGAAGCTAGGCTCACCGCACTCGTCGAGGCCGGCGTTGATGTGGTCGCCGTCGACACCGCACACGGCCACAGCGTGCGCGTCCTCGAGACCGTCGCCGCCATCCGCGCCCGCTACCCCAACCTCCAGATCATCGCCGGCAACGTGGCCACCGCCGCTGGCACCCGCGCCCTCATCGAGGCAGGCGCAGACGCAGTCAAAGTCGGCATCGGCCCCGGCTCCATCTGCACCACCCGCGTCGTGGCCGGCGTTGGCGTCCCGCAGGTCACCGCCATCGACGACTGCGCCACCGAGGCCGCCAAGCACGGCGTCCCCGTCATCGCAGACGGCGGCATCAAGTTCTCCGGCGACATCGTCAAGGCGCTCGCCGCCGGCGCCAGCAGCATCATGATCGGCAGCCTCTTTGCCGGCACCTCCGAGTCGCCTGGCGACCAGGTCCTCTATCAAGGACGTTCCTACAAGACCTACCGCGGCATGGGCTCGCTCGGCGCCATGGGTCAGGGCTCCGCCGACCGCTACTCGCAGGGCGACGTGAGCGAGTCGCGCAAGTTCGTGCCCGAAGGCATCGAGGGCATGGTCGCCTACCGCGGCCCCCTCGCCGACAACATCTACCAGCTCATCGGCGGCATCCGCTCGGGCATGGGCTACTGCGGCGCGCGGACCATCGAAGAGCTCCAGCGGACCGCCGAGTTTGTCCGCATCACAAGCGCCGGCCTGCGCGAGAGCCACGTCCACGATGTCTTCGTGACCAAAGAGGCACCCAACTACAAGTCGATGCCGGGCGGCTCGGGGATGGGCTAGCGATGAGCCATCTTCAGAACGGAATTCTCATTCTCGACTTCGGGTCGCAAGTAACGCAACTCATTGCAAGAAGAGTGCGTGAGGCTGCGGTCTACTGCGAGATCTATCCCTCCGATATCTCCAACGAGAAGCTCGCCGAACTCAACCCCCGCGGCATCATCCTCTCGGGGAGCCACGCCTCCACCTACGAAGACCACCAGCTCCGCGCACCGTCCGCCGTTTTCGAGCTCGGCATCCCCGTCCTCGGCATCTGCTACGGCATGCAGACCATGGCCGTGCAGCTCGGCGGAACCGTCTCCTGGAGCGACCGCCGCGAGTTCGGCTACGCCGAGGTTCGGGCCCATGGCCACACGGAGCTCCTGCGCGACATCGCAGACTTCACCACCGAGCAGGGCCACGGCATGCTCCGCGTCTGGATGAGCCACGGCGACAAGGTCACCGACCTGCCGCCCGGCTTCAAGCTCATGGCCAGCACGCCCAGCTGCCCCATCGCCGGCATGGCCGACGAGAGCCGCCGCTTCTACGCGCTCCAGTTCCACCCCGAGGTCACCCACACCCACCAGGGTGCCGCCATACTCCACCGCTTCGTCCGCCAGATCTGCGGCTGCGGCGGCGACTGGCTCATGGGCAACTTTGTGGAAGAGGCCGTTGCCCGCATCCGCGAGCAGGTCGGCTCCGACGAGGTCATCCTCGGCCTCTCCGGCGGCGTCGATTCGAGCGTCGCAGCCGCGCTCATCCACCGCGCCATCGGCGACCAGCTCACCTGCGTCTTCGTCGACCACGGCCTGCTCCGACTCGGCGAGGCAGAGTCCGTGATGCAGATGTTCGTCGGCCGGCTCGAGGCCCGCGTCATTCACGTCGATGCCAGCGACACCTTCCTCGGCCACCTCGCCGGCGTGACCGACCCCGAGAAGAAGCGCAAAATCATCGGCCGCGAGTTCGTCGAGGTCTTCCAGCGCGAAGCGGCCAAGCGCCCCAACGCCCGCTGGCTGGCACAGGGCACCATCTACCCCGACGTGGTCGAGAGCGGCGGCTCCAAGTCCAAGAAGGCCACCATCAAGAGCCATCACAACGTGGGCGGCCTGCCCGAGACGCTGGGTCTCAAGCTCCTCGAACCGCTCCGCGAACTCTTCAAGGACGAGGTGCGCGAGCTCGGCGTCACGCTCGGTCTCCCGCGCGAGATGGTCTACCGCCACCCCTTCCCGGGTCCCGGCCTCGGCGTCCGCATCCTCGGCGAGGTCCGTCGCGATTTTGCAGACCTGCTCCGCCGCGCAGACGACATCTTCATCTCGGAGCTCCGCGCCACCATCGACCCAGCGACGGGCAGGTCGTGGTATGACCTCACGAGCCAGGCCTTCGCCGTCTTTCTGCCGGTCAAGAGCGTGGGCGTCATGGGCGACGGCCGCACCTACGACTACGTGGTCGCCCTTCGCGCCGTCGAAACCAGCGACTTCATGACTGCCGACTGGGCCGAGCTGCCCTACGCGCTGCTCAAGAAGGTCTCCAGCCGCATCATCAACGAGGTCCGCGGCATCAACCGCGTCACCTACGACATCTCCAGCAAGCCCCCCGCCACCATCGAGTGGGAGTGAGGCAGAGTTGCCTCCCACGCCTGCTCGCCTAGAGGGTTGGAGCAGTCCGTCCGCGTCGAGGGTACCATGAAGAGAACCGCGCTAGCCCTCCTGCTCCTGCTGCCGCTCCCCGCGCAGGCCGGCAGCCGCTTCGATGACGAGCCCGACGCCCCCGCGGCGACAGGCTTCGCGGCCATCCTGGCCCCTGCAAGCGGGCTCCTGCCCAAGGGCGGCTCCACGGCGCGGCTCTTCGTCTATCGCGAAGATGGCACCCCCTTCAGCACCGGCGCGGCCGCCGGCTCCTACGAGCCCGGCGTGGAGGTCGCGCTGCCGCCCGGCACCTACTTCGCAGAGGTCGCCCGCACCCGCACGGGGCTCCGCGTCTCCAAGTTCCGCGTCGAGCTCGGCAAGACCAGCGTCATCCCCACCGGCTGGGTGAGCGTGACCGCTGTCGAACGCGACGAACAGCCCCGCATGGACTGCGAGCCCTGGTTCGCCGACCTCACGGTCTTTGAGCGCGACGCAGCCGGCGTCGCCAAGATGGCCCATTCCAACAGCCAGACCGAACATGCGGAACAGGGGGCGCTCCAGCTGCCCGTCGGCGAGACCCAGGTTGTCTTCAACGGCCTGCCCGCTGCCGTCACCGTCAAGGCCAACCAGGTGGCCGCCCTCGCCACCGGCTTCGCGATGCCCCCCAAGGGGCGGACGCCGCAAATCTCCCTCGGCGACCCCGCCAATCCGGCCTCTGCCCGCATCAACCTCTGCACCGACGGCGGCACCCAGGTGCCCGCCGGTGTCTTTCAGGTCGCCGCGACCGTGGACACCAACAGGCCGCCCTACACCCTCCGCGAAGTCACTGAGGCAACTGTCGCTCCAGCGCTCGGCGGCACTTCCCGCGACCTCCAAACCGCCCGCACGACCCACCGCGAGCTGCCAGACGCCATCCTGCCCATCACCGAGGCCGACGCCCCCGCGCTCGCCGCCATCCGCAGCGTCGGACCGGCCCCCCTCGGCGGAACCAAGGGCAGCATCCGGCTCGGCGGGAGCCGTAAACCGTGACGGCGCCCGGCCGCTGGACCCGCGGGGGCGGGCTCGACTTCACCTGCACCCGCTGCGGCCTCTGCTGTCGCGGGCCCGGCGAGGTCTGGTTCACCCAGGAGGAGAAGGCGCAGGCGCTCGCAGCCATCAGCAGCACGCCGCTTGCCGCACAGGCCGACTCCATCTGGCGGGCATCGGGTGCCGACGAGGTCATCGATGTGCCCGCAGACCAGGCCTGCCCGTTGCTCGGGCCGGAGGGCTGCACCATCCAGGCAGTCAAGCCGGCGCAGTGCCGCACCTACCCCTTCTGGCCGGAGCTGCTCCAGAGCCGCGAAGACTGGGAGTCGGAGAAGGGCCGCTGCGAGGGCATCGACCGCGGCCCCAACCACTACGCCTACGCCGACATCTTCGAGCTGCTCTCGGGCCGCAAAGACACCCGCGAGAACAGTTGAACGAGCCGCTTAGAGCGGGATGTTGCCGTGCTTCTTGGGCGGGTTCTCGTCTCGCTTGTTGGCGAGCAGTTCGAGCGCCTCGATGAGCCGCTTCCGCGTGTCCGACGGCGTGATGATGGCGTCGATGTAGCCGAGCTCGGCAACCTTGAAGGGGTTGGCGAAGAGCTCCTTGTACTTTTCGATGTACTCTTTGCGCGCCGCCACAGGGTCGGCCGCCTCGGCAATCTGCTTGCGGTAGACGATGTTGACCGCGCCATCGGGACCCATGACCGCGACCTCTGCGGTCGGGTAGGCGAAGTTGAGGTCGGCCCGCAGGTGCTTGGAGGCCATGACGTCGTAGGCGCCGCCGTAGGCCTTCCGCGTAATGACGGTAATCTTCGGCACCGTCGCCTCGGCATAGGCGTAGAGAAGCTTGGCGCCGTGGCGGATGATGCCGCCATACTCCTGCTTCACGCCGGGGAGGAAGCCGGGCACGTCGACGAAGGTCACGACTGGGATGTTGAAGCAGTCGCAGAAGCGCACGAAGCGGGCCGCCTTCACGCTCGCATCGATGTCGAGGCAGCCGGCCAGATGGACCGGGTTGTTGGCGACGATGCCCACACTCCGGCCGCCGAGGCGGGTAAAGCCGCAGACGATGTTGGGGGCGTAGTGCTCGTGGACCTCGAAGAAGATGCCGTCGTCCACGACCCGCTTCAGCAGGTCGCGCATCTCGTAGGGCTTGTTCGAGTCGGTGGGCACGAGCGTGTTGAGCTCGGCGTCGGCCCGGTCCGACGGGTCGGAGGTGGCGAAGCGGGGCGCCTCGGTGAGGTTGTTCGAGGGCAGGTAGCTGAGCACCGTGCGGATGCGGGCGATGGTGGCCGCCTCCGACACATCCTGGAAGTGGGCCACGCCGCTGATCTCGTTGTGGACGCTCGCGCCGCCGAGCTGCTCCATGGTCACATCTTCGCTCGTGACCGTCTTGATGACGTCGGGGCCGGTGATGAACATGTAGCTGGTCTTCTCGACCATGAAGATGAGGTCGGTGATGACGGGCGAGTAGACCGCGCCGCCGGCGCAGGGCCCCATGATGGCCGAAATCTGCGGGATGACGCCGCTCGCAAGCACGTTGCGGGTGAAGATGTCGGCGTAGCCGGCCAGGCTGACGACGCCCTCCTGGATGCGAGCACCGCCCGAGTCGTTGAGGCCGATGACGGGCGCGCCCGTCTTCATCGCCAGGTCCATGATCTTGCAGATCTTCTCGGCGAAGGCGCCGGAGAGCGACCCGCCGAAGACGGTGAAGTCCTGCGCAAAGACGTAGACGATGCGGCCGTCGACGCGGCCATAGCCGGTCACCACGCCATCGCCCGGGATGCGCTGCTCCGCCATGTCGAAGTCGTTGCAGCGGTGGGTCTTGAGCTTGTCGGTCTCGACGAAGGTGCCGGGGTCGAGCAGCAGGTCGACGCGCTCACGCGCCGTCAGCTTGCCGGCCTTGTGCTGCTTGGCGATGCGGTCTGCGCCGCCGCCATTCTCAGCCGCCTGATTCAACTCCGAAAGACGCTCCACGTTGCTCTTCACGATGCTCACCTTGTTGTCAGGTTTGAATAAAGATTCAGATAGGCGGCGGCCGGCGCCTGCCAGTCGGCGGGCCTTCTCATGGCACGGTCCATCGCCTTCTGCCAAGCCCCTTGTTGCGCGAAAGCAACCAGCGCGCGATCCAAAACTGCCGCCACGGCGGCCTCGGTCGCCTCGTCGAAGACGAACCCCGTGCCGCCCGGCTCCGTGAAGTCGGTAACCGTGTCGGCCAGTCCACCAACGGCCCGCACGATGGGGAGCGTGCCGTAGCGCAAGGAGTAGAGCTGGTTCAGGCCGCAGGGCTCGTATCGCGAGGGCATGAGGAAGAGGTCGGCGCCGGCCTCGATGCGGTGGGCGAGCGCTTCGGAGTAGCCGGCCTGATAGAAGGCCCGGCCGGGGAACAGCGCCGCGAGCTCCGCCAGCCCCGCCTCGAGGTCTGCGTCGCCGCTGCCGATCGCCGTCACTCGGATCGCGTCGGCCGCCAGCAGCGCGCGGAGAGGCCGCAGCGCGAGGTCAATCCCCTTCTGCCGCGTCAGCCGCGAGATGAGCCCCACGACCGGCTTACCAACCGCGGCGTCGAGGCCCGTCTCATGCAACAGCGCCTCGCGGCAGCTCCGTTTGCCGTCGAGCGCGTCGGGCCCAAAGGTGGCGCCAAGGTAGCCGTCGCTCGCGGGGTTCCACTCCGAGCCCACGCCGTTGAGGATGCCCGTCAGCCGCGGCTCCGCCTCCCGCAACACCCCGTCGAGCCCCTCGCCAAAGGCCGGCGTCAGAATCTCCCGCGCATAACCAGGGCTCACCGTCGTGATGGCGTCGGCCAGGCCGATGGCCCCCTTGAGCGGGTTCACATCGCCCCAGAACTCGTAGCCGTCGACGCTGAATCGCTCGGGCCGCAAACGGAGTGGCGCAATCCAATCCGGCGAGCAGCGCCCCTGAAAGGCCAGGTTGTGAATCGTCAGCGCCGTCGCCGGCCGCACCGCGCGCGGCAGCTCGGCCAGATACTCCAGCGTGAGCGCCGCCTGCCAGTCATGGGCATGCACCAAGTCGAAGCCGAACTCGAGCGCTAGCTGCGCGGCAGCATGGCAGAGGGCACCGAAGCGGTAGGGGTTGTCTGCATACCCCTCGCCCCGCTCCCCGTAGATGCCGCTCCGCAGGTAGAGCCGCGGCTGGTCGAGCAGCCAGACCCGCGGCCCGCCGGTTGCCGGCAGCTCGATGACCTCCATCAGGCTGTCGAGGCCGCGCACACGAAAGCGTCGCGCCGCCGTTGGCACCTCCGTCAGGCTCCCCGCATACCGCGGCGCGAGCAGGGTCACCTCTGCGCCCTGACGGACCAGTTCATCCGACAGCGACGCCGTCACATCGCCGAGCCCGCCTGTCTTGCTGAAGGGAGCGACCTCCGACGCGACCTGCAGTACCTTCACTGCGTCCCCGGGAGCCGCTCACGCAGGTAGGCCGCCGCGGTCTCCGGCGCCGTCGAGACGATGTTCATCCCAGAAGCCATCTCGAAGGCGGCATGTCGGCTCAAGACCGGCATGACCTCCACATACCAGTGGTCGGCTGACGAGGGCGCCGATCGCAGCGGCGCGCTCTGGATGGCCAGGTGGTAGGAGACCCGCGGCAGCGCAGCCCGGAGCGCCCCAAAGAGCCGAACCATCGCTGTTGCAACCCCGGCAAGCGTCTCGGCGTCGGCCCACTCGAACCGGCTCTCGTGTAGGCGCGGAAGCACGATGCACTCAAAGCCAACACGGGGCGCGTAGGGGCAGAAGACCAGCGCCCGCGCATCAGCCCAGACCAGCCGTCCACTCTCCCGCTCCGCCTCCGCGGCCATCGCGCAGTAGACGCAGTGGCCGGTACGTCGCCAGAACCGGGCTGCGCCATCGAGCCGGTCCAGCACGGCCGGCGG
>CANKLS010000046.1 GCA_947483645.1 Bradymonadales bacterium
ACTGGCTGCCCGGCAGGTCGTGGAGCATGACGAAGGTCTCGCGCACCCAGGCCCGCTTCTCTGCGGCACTCGCATAGGTCTCACCATCAGGGAGGAGCTTCTGGCCCTGCACGCCGAGGTCGAGATAGGCGGTCAGATTGGAGGCGGGGTGGTAGGCGCCGTAGACCTCGAACTCCATCGGGAAGGTCGCCGACTCCGCTACGGTCCCACGCTCGAGGCCCGACGGCTTCGTCTCCTGCGTGGTCACATTCATGATCCGGATGTCGGTGCCAAGCTGGTACCGAGGCGCAGGGTCGATGTCGCCATACCGATCGGCGATCTCGCGGTGCTGCACCTCGCCGGGCCACCAGCCGCCGTTCCAGGCGCCGAACATGTCGAACCCGCCCTCCGATGGCTCGCCCTCGCGGAGGAAGCGGGCCGGGTTGGCGCGCTCGCCGGGACGGGGCCCGAACATGGGCAGCTCCTCTTCGCCGTAGAAGGAGCCCAGCGGCGTGCGCATGCCACCGCCCGACGGGTTCACGTGGCAGCCCTGGCAGTCGAGCGTGCAGCGGCGGTCGGCCTTGTCTGGGTTGAGCCAGCCCGTGGGCTCCACGTGGCAGGTGTTGCAGGCATGGGCCGAGCTGACGGAGTACATCGGGGTCGCAGCGGCGGGCGAAGCCCAGCCGAAACATGCCGCAGCGAGCATGAGACAGACCAGCCCGAGGAGGACCAACGGGCGCGAAAACCAAACGGGAGCCAGACGCATCGGCGAGACCTCTCTCAGACGAACAAGTATAGATGAGCATTCCACGCATCGGGCAAAAAGCGCAACGATGTTCGAAGATGTGACCATCCTCACTCGCTCTGCTAGCGGCCTCGGGACGGGCCGGTTCGGGCCGCCAACGCCGGCGCCTATCGCCCGCCCCTCACGCCCGTAGCGTATCCATGCACCCTCGCCTCCGCCTCAGCAAACCCATCGAAGCCTCTGTCCGCCGCGGAAACCCCTGGGTCTTCGCAGACGCGGTCGAGCCCCTCGACGGCGTGAAGGACGGCGAGGTCGTCGACCTCGTCACCACCGCTGGCATGTTCATCGCACGCGGCACCATCGAGCCCTCCTCGCAGCTCCGCTTCCGGGCCTGGACCTGGGACTTCGACGAGGAGGTGGACGAGGCCTTTGTTGCCCGCCGCTTCGCCTCCGCGCTCGAGCTCCGCCGCGCGCTGCTGCCCAAGAGCGTCGAGGCCTTCCGCGTCGTTCACGGTGAGAACGACCGCCTGCCGGGCCTGCACTGCGACATCTACGGCGACCTCGTCTCGCTCCGCATCGACGGCCGGCTCGGAGAGCGATGGGTCGACGCCTACGTCTCCGCTGCCGTCTCCGAACTCCAGCCCGCAGCGCTCATCGTGCGTGAGCCGCAGCGCGACAACGGCAAGCCCCGCGTGCTCTTCGGCGACGTGCCCGACGAGATGCAGTTCCGCGAGCGCGACCGCCGCTTCCTCATGAACCCGCTCACGGGCCAGAAGACCGGCTTCTTCCTCGACCAGCGCGACAACCGCGACAAGGTCACCCAGCTCGCACGCGGCCGACGGGTCCTCAACCTCTGCAGCTACACCGGCGGCTTCACCATCGCGGCTGGGCTCGGCGGCGCAGACGAGGTCATCTCGGTCGACATCTCCGGCGCCGCGCTCGAGATGGCCAAGAAGAATGTGGCGCTCAACGGCCTCGACGAGCGCAAGTTCGGCTTCGTGAAGGCCGATGTCTTCGACTGGCTCACCGACGAGGTAAAGCGGCCGCCCCGCTTCGATCTCGTCATCGTCGACCCGCCCTCCTTTGCCGCCAGCGCCAAGACGGCCAAGGATGGCGGCAAGGCCTACGTCCGCCTCAACGAGCTGGCCATGCGGGCCACGATTCCGGGCGGCTGGTTCGTCTCGGCGAGCTGCTCGAGCCACCTCCGCGCAGAGGGCTTCCTCGACCTCCTCGCGGCCTCCGCCGAACGCTCCGAGCGGAGCTACCGCGTTGTTGAGGTGCGGGGCGCAGGCATCGACCACCCCACGCTCGCTGCCTTCCCGCAGGGCGCCTACCTCAAGTTCGTCATGGGACGACTCGACGGCCTCAGAGGCTGAACCGCGCCAACAGCTCCGCGTGCCGCGTCTGCGGCAGCAGGTCGTGGGCGCTCACCTCATCGAGCCGGTAACCGTCCGCCATCAGCCGGCTGGCGTCCCGTGCAAAGCTATCGGGGTTGCAGCTCATGTAGATGAGCTTCGCCGGTCGGAGCGCCAGCAGCCCCGCCAGCACTGCGGGCTCCAGCCCCTTGCGCGGCGGATTCACCACCACCGCATCGGGCCGCTCCCAACCGGCCGCAAAGGCCTCGGCCGCGGTCATGACCTCAAACTTCGCCTGCACCGGTAGCGTCGCCGCGAGCGCCCGCGCCGCCTCGATGCTCGAGGCCCCGCTCTCGGCACCAAACAGCTTCGAGACGCCGCTCACGACCACGCCGTGGAGACCGATGGCGCCCATGCCGCAGTAGAGATCCCACACCGTCTCGGCACCGGCCAGCCAGCTGCCCGCAAGCTCATACATCGCACCCGCTGCCTCAGCGTTCAGCTGTGCAAAACCAGCCGTCCCAATCGGCAACTCTAACCGGCCGTAGCGCTCCATCACAGAGGCCGCGCCGGCGGCCCAGACAGGCTCGCTGCGCCGTACCGCGTCGCCCGCATCCTCGTTGACCGACCAGCCCCAGCCGGCCCAGCCAAGCCGCTCCGCCAGCTGCTCCGTCCAGGCCGGAGGCGCTGTCATCGCGCGACCGAAGATCAGCTCTCCGACGACCTCGCCTGCACGGTTTCCGCGCAGCACAAGATAGCGCGGCCACTCGGTCTGCGGCGCCTCGGAGAGCGCCCGGATGAACTGCGATGCAGCGGCATCGATGGAAGGAAGCACCGCCACGCAGGGAACCATGTCGGCCAACTCTGCGCCCGCAGGGACGCGGCTGGCAAGCATGGCCAGTCCGTCGATGTCGGCGACCAGATGGTAGATGTTCCGGTTGCGATAGCGGAGCGAGGGGCCGCGCCGCTCGAGCACGGGGGTCGCGCCGATGGAGGCCAGCGCGGTGTGGAGCCAGCGCACCTTGAGCGCAATGCCATCGGCCTCCGGCATGGGCAGCAGCGGGCAGCCGCCGCAGCGCACCGCCCCTTGCATCGCAGAGAGGCAGAGCTCGCGCGGCGGCGCGGCGGAGGGGACAATGCGGGTATCGAGCACCCGCCCCCAGGCCATGGGTCGGTGCGGGCTCACATGGTCGAGCTCCACGTAGCCTTTGCAGCCCAGCACCATCTCGGCCACCCGCACCTCGAGCGCCCCCTCGTAGGCCACGCAGGAGCCATCCTCCGCCACCTCCTCAAAGGTGAGCACGAGCCGGTCGCCGGGCCTGAACCGGCGCGGTGCGGAGGAGGGATTTGCAGGTCGCTGCTTCATATTTCGCTCACCTATCCCTGCAATCCGACAACCCATTCCTTGCGCCGTCGACGGGAGACCTTATCCACTCCGCACCCTGCGTCAAAAGTGTGACTCCTGACGGGCGCAGGCTATCCCAATTCTGCGCCGGCGGCCTGTCGTCGACGCCAACCGACAGCAAGGATGACCATGTCTTCGAACCTCCTCGACCGCCGCACCTTCCTCACCCGCGCCGCACTTCTTGGCGGAACGGCCGCCGGTCTCAGCCTCCTTGTTGGCTGCGGCAAGGGCGGCGCGCTCGTCTGCACCGACACGGCCTCGCTGAAGCCCGAGGACCTCGCGACCCGCACCAGCCTCAACTACGTCGACGCCTCCGCAGACGCGACCAAGCTCTGCAGCGGCTGCACGCTCTATCTGCCCGCCGCCGAGGGCGCCTGCGGAGGTTGCTCGGTGGTGAAGGGGCCCATCAACCCCAACGGCTACTGCATCTCGTGGGTCAAGAAGGCCTGAGCCACGGCCTTAGCGGCGACAGACCACCACCCGCTCCAGCAGCGCAACCCCGGGGCCGTCGCCGCCTGCGAAGCTCGCCACCCACTCCATCGTGCCTGCGTCGTCGCCCACCTTCCAGCCAGCATGCAAGAGCTCGCGGTGGATCTCCTCCGTGGTGACGCCGCCAAGGAGCGGCTCGCCGAGCCCTCCAAAGGCTGCGCGTACCAGCGGCAGGAAGATCGACGGAATCGAGGCCAGCGCGGGCAGGATGTAGCTCTCCACCAGCCAGCTTCCCGGCGCGCTCAGGCTGCCAATCTCAGCCAGCGTTGCCTGTCGCGCCGCCGCCGTAAGGTAGGGGGTCACACCCTCCCAGACCCAGAGCGTCGGGACGGCTGCATCAAACCCCTCTGCCACCAGCCGCTCGCGCAGCCGGTCAACGAGGAAGTCGACCGACACATGGCGCACACCGCCGGTCCGGTGGATGCGGCTCGAGGCCTGCCGCTTCCAACCCTGCGTCGCCGGGTGATCCACCTCAAACAGCGGCAGGTGCAGGAGCGCCTCCAGCCGATAGGCCCGCGCATCCAGACCGGCACCCACCACCACCATCTGCCCGATGCCGGCTGCTGCTGCCTCGCGCGCCACCCCATCGATGTAACGGGTGCGAAGACCGGCATGATCGACCAACCCGCCGCTCGCAGCCCGAACCAGCTTGGCTGCCATCGGGCTACTCCGAGTCATCCGCGCGATCCGCGACAGCCAGCCCGCGGCATGGGGCGGCGAGAGCAGCGGCGCGAGGCCGTCCACATCGCCCCCGATCGGCGACACCCCCTCGCCAGAAAGATGGCGCGCGGCACTGACGATGGTCGCGGTTCGGCTGGGAAGATTGACGCGCATCGGACCTCCTTCGATTCTGGCTAGGCGTAGCAGCCCGCTGCGGTTATAACTGGCAGCATGCTCCGTCTGCGTCCACCTACTGCACATCGCACTCTGCTACTCGCCGCCTTCGTTTGCGCGTCGCTGGCCCGCTGCGCGAGCGCTCCGGAGGGACAGTCGGCGCATGGCGGTGCCACCCTCCGCTCCGCCGAACAGGCGGCGACCAGGCGCTGTGGCCCGGTGGACGCGAGCGGAAACCCGCTCCGCGTCCGCGGCATCGACGTCTCCTACTACCAAGGCACCATCGACTGGCCCGCCGTAGCGGCCACCGACATCCGCTTCGCTGTCGTCCGTCTCTCCGATGGCGTCCGCACCCGCGACAGCCAGTTCGTGCGCAACTGGCAGGAGAGCCGCCGCGCAGGCCTCATCCGCGGCTTCTACCAGTACTTCCGGGCCTCTGCGGGCGGTGCTGCTCAGGCTCAGCTCGCCGTCGAGCGGCTGGCCGAAGCCGGTGGATTCCAGAGCAGCGACCTGCCCCCCGTACTCGACATCGAGACGCTCGACGGACGAACCGCAGCGCAGGTCGCAGCAGAGGCCACCATCTGGGTGGACGCCATGCGCGAGGCGACGGGCAAAGAGCCCATCATCTACACCGGCGCCTACTTCTGGGACGACAACGGGCTGCCCGACACCCTCAACAGCCAGCCGCTCTGGACCGCAAATTACACCACCAACCCCTGCCCCTGGACCTCCGACTCCTGGGACCGCTGGAGCCTCTGGCAGTATAGCGACAGCGGCACTGTGAGCGGCATCACAGGCCCGGTCGACCTCGACTACTTTGCCGGTACCCTCGACGACCTGCAGAACTTCGCCAATGCGACCATCGCACCCACATGCGAACCCGACTGCCCGACCTGCGTAGACCGCTGCGCTGCCACGGACCTCCGCACCTGCATCGGCGACGCCACCTTCACCCGCTGCGAACCCTCCGCTGACGGCTGCCTTGCCTGGGGTGCGCCGCAGCTCTGCCCCAGCGGCACAGTCTGCGAGGCAGGTGACTGCAACCGCGCTCCTGAGGCTGACACAGGCGGGCCAGACGCGGAGACCGACACAGGCGGGCCAGACGCGGAGACCGACACAGGCGGTCCAGACGCGCAGACCGACACAGGCGGGCCAGACGCGGAGACCGACACAGGCGGGCCAGACGCGGAGACCGACACAGGCGGGCCAGACGCAGACACCGGCACAGGCGGGCCAGACGCAGACACCGGCACGACCGATACGGACACGACCCCGGACGCAGCGGCCGACACCACCGCAGACACGACATCGGACGCTGCCCAAGATGCGGCGACAGACACCCGTACCGACAGCAGCGCCACCGACGCACAGCCCGACGCAGAGGCGCCCCTCGACACGCAGAGCGAGGCCCGCGAAACTGGCTGCAGCGCGGCCACCAACACCGGCGCTGGATGGCTCGCCCTGCTCGCCGTCGCAGCCCTTCGACGCCGCAGGACCGCATGAGCCGCCTGCCCACAGCCGACGAACTCGATGCCGCCTGGACCGCCGTCCGCGGCCGCATGGAGCCATCGCCCATCGTCGAACGCGACGGCCTCTTCTGGAAGTGCGAGACTGAGCTCCCCACCGGCTCTTTCAAGGTCCGCGGCGCCACCGTCGCTGCTGCTGCGCTCGCCTCCGACCGCGGTCTTGTCGCCGCCTCTGCCGGCAACCACGGGCTCGGGCTCTGCTGGGCAACCGCGCCAGACCGCACACCACTGACCATCGTCGTCCCGCGCGAATGTCCCGAACTCAAACGGAACAAGCTCGCCGCCTTCGACCACGCCACCATCCGCGTCTGTGAGCAGCCCGGCTACGACGCCGCAGAGGCGCTCGCGCGGCAGATCGCGGAAGAGGAACAACGCCCCTTCGTCAGCCCCTTCGACCACCCGCTTGTGATGGCGGGCAACGGCGGCACCCTCCTCCGTGAACTTATGGAGCAGCTGTCCGAAGCCGGCACCATCATCGTCCCGGTAGGCGGTGGCGGGCTGCTCGCCGGCCTGATCGCTGCCCGCGCGCGGCTGCCCGAATCCAGGCGGCCCGACCTCGTTGCGGTGCAGTCCGAGGCATCGCCCGCCTTCTTTGCAAGCCTCCGAGACCGCCACGCCTACACCGCCTGGCCGCCCGCGGAGAGCGTCGCAGAGGGGCTCGAAGGCGGCACGGGCACCGTCGCTGTGGCAGCCGCACTCGACGCCGGACTCCGCTGCCTGCTCGTCTCCGAGGAGCAGATCATCGCCGCCCGCACCCGGCTCTGGGAGGTGCACGGCTGGAAGGCGGAGGGCAGCGCAGCGGTCGTCGAGGCCGCCAGAGCCGCCGGACTCCTCGAAGGGCTGCGCGGCCCCGTCGTCGGCCTGCTCACGGGCCGAAACACCGCGTGATCTTCCGCACCGCTCTTGCGCGTTGCAGCCGCGACCTCGCTTGGGTAATCGCGGCCCACCCCATGCCATTGGACGCCCCATGCGTGACCTGCTGACCGGACTGCTCGAACCCACGCCTGTCCTCGATCACGGCTTCGTCCGGCTCGTCGATGCCATGCCCCGCCTCGCCGAAGAGGGCGAGACCGCAGACCACGCCATCGTCCGCGCCGCCCGCGTCTCCTACCAGACCGGCACCAAGGCCTCCCGCACCGACCGCGGCCTCATCCGCTACCTCATGCGCAACTTCCACACCTCGCCCTTCGAGATGGTGGAGTTCAAGTTCCACACCAAGATGCCCATCTTCGTGGCGCGGCAGTGGGTGCGCCACCGCACCGCCTCGATCAACGAGGTCTCCGCCCGCTACTCCGTGCTCCCCGAAGAGTTCTACATCCCGGAGCCCGAGGCTGTCGGCGCCCAGGCAACCTCTAACCGGCAGGGCCGAAGCGAAGGCCTCCTCGACAGCGCGACCATCGAAGAGACCCGCACCGTACTCCGCGACCAGGCCAGCGGCGCCTTCGCCAGCTACCAGGGTCTGCTCGACAAGGAGGTGGCCCGCGAGCTCTCGCGCGCCGTCCTGCCCGTCAACGCCTATACCGAGTGGTACTGGAAGGCCAACCTGCTCAATGTCTTCCGCTTCCTGCAGCTCCGGCTCGACCACCACGCGCAGTATGAGATCCGCGTCTATGCCGAGGCCATGGCGACCATCATCAAGCAGGTCGCACCGTGGAGTTTCGAGGCTTTTGAGGACTACTGGATGAACGGCGCACGCCTCTCCAGCCACGAGTGGGCTGCCGTCCTCGCAGAGCTCTCGACGGAGCAGCGCGACAGTTTACTGACCCGCCTCGAAGACACGCTCTCCGCCGGCGAACTCCGCGAACTGCAGCAGAAGCTCGGCCGTTAGGCCGCAGCCTACTCGTCGCCAGGAACCGGCGTCAGATCGTTGGGGTCGGTGTCCATCAGCGTCCGCATGTGACGGGGAGAGGTGGGTTCATCCCAACCGTCCCGATCGTTCGCCGGCTCGCTCACGCTCTCGGTGGCAATGGCGTCGGCCTGCGCAGCGAGCGCCACCTCCACAATCACCACCGTGATGTTGTCGCGGCCGCCCGCCTGCAGCGCCCGCTCCACCAACCGATCACTCATGTCCTCGAGCGACAGATGTGCGTCGCCGAGATAGAACTCCAGTTGGGTGTCGGAGACGAGGTCGGAGAGGCCGTCGCTGCAGAGCAGGAACCGGTCGCCCGGCTCTACCGCAAGCTCCTGCGCCTCCACCTCAACGTCGCCCTCGAGGCCGAGCGCGCGCATGATGACATTCGACATCGTCGCTGCCGCGAGCCGCGCCTCTGCATCGCGGCCAAGGCCGAAGAGGAAGTTCGAGAGGCTGTGGTCCGGCGTGATCTGCGCGATGCGTCCGCCGCGCAGCAGGTAGGCTCGGCTATCGCCCGCATGGCAGATCGAGACGGTGTCGCCCGTGAACTGCAGGCCCACAACCGTGGTCCCCATCCCCTGGCGCGAACCCACCTCAAGCGACGCCTGGTAGATGGCCCGGTTGGCCATCAGCATCGACTGCTCGAGCAGCCTGGTAGGCTCACCTACACCCGAAGTCGTCGGGAAGGGAATGCGCTGCAGCCGCTTCGACCCCTGATAGAAGTCGGCGATGGTCTTCACGCAGATCTCAGAGGCCACCTGCCCCGCAGCATGACCGCCCATGCCGTCGGCAACGACGTAGAGGCCATCGGCCGGCATGACGACGAAGTTGTCTTCGTTCTCGTCCCGCACAAGCCCAACGTGGCTACGGACCGCGAAACGAAGCGCCATCTCGCGTCCCTGTTCCGCCGACGCGTCTGGCAGCTCCAGTGGCAGCCGGTGCGGCTGCGGCGGGTGCGACAAGAAGAAGGGCTCGGTTCCCGGGAGCAGCTTCCAGCCCGAGCAGACCGCCACAAAGGTATCCAGCTTCGCGCTCGGCGCGCGGCGTGCGGGATTCTCAATCCCCTTTTGGCGGCGGATGGGCTTCGACAAACAGTGCTCCGAGCGGCGGTCGCGTGAGGGCGGCGCTCTAGCACATTTGGCACCGACCCGTCACACCAATCTTTGCAGCGCCTGGTGTGCGGCCCCGAGCAGCCCCGCCTCGTCACCCAGAGACCCGCGGCGGATCGTAAGCCGCGCCCGCGCCACCGCCAACGTCAGCTCCATCGTCCGCGCCTCGAACCGCGAGGCCAGCACCGGCGCACGCTCCAGCAGCCCGCCGCCCACAAGCAGCACCTCGGGATTGAGGAAGGTGCAGAGCCCGCTCGCCGCATAGGAGAGCGCATCGACCACCTCGGTAACAATGCGCTCCGCCTCCGCATCTCCGGCAACCGCCGCGCGCTCCAAGCGTGCGGGATCACCAGGGAGTTCGCCCGCCA
>CANKLS010000047.1 GCA_947483645.1 Bradymonadales bacterium
TCGCTCGTCCTACCCGCGGAGCCTGCACGTGAGCGCTGAGCGGCGGGCGCTTGCGGTCCCGGTTCGTCCGCCCGTTGCCCCCAACGAACGCACGCTGATCCGTCGTTTTGGCGCGCCGCGCGCCGCCGGTGCCACACTCTTTGTCTGGCGCGAGATGCTCGAGGCCCTCCTCGAGGCCTCCTCCGTCCGCACCGAGGGCTACCAGGCTGCGCTCCTCGTCGGTGGCCCCTTCATGGGCCCGCTCGGACCCTACGTGGAGCTCCACGGCTTCTGCGACTTCGCCGCCCACGCCAACCCGCTCGCCTTCGCCAACGAGCTCGACGCCGACTGGACGCAGATCCACAACCGAGTACGACGCACCCACGCGCCCCACCGCATTGTCGGCTGGGTGCATATCGAACGCGGCACAGGAGGCAACCTCCCGCCGCTCGCCCGCATGGTCCACAGGACCCTCTTCCACCTCCCCTTCACCGTCGTTGCGTCGCTCGACCCTGAGCAGGGAGGCTTTGCCTTCTACGGCGCCACGCCGGCCGGCGAACTGCAACCCATCGGCTTTAGCCTCGTATCCCGCCCCAGCGCGGCTCCTCTTCCACCCGTCGTTCCCCTTTCTCCGGAGACTCCCACATGACCATCATCGAAGTCCAGGCGCGCGAAATTCTCGACTCCCGTGGCAACCCCACCGTTGAGGTCGATGTCACCCTCCTCTCCGGCGCGACCGGCCGCGCAGCCGTCCCCTCGGGCGCCTCCACGGGCGAGCGCGAGGCGGTCGAACTCCGTGACGGCGACAAGAAGCGCTTCTTCGGCAAGGGCGTGCTCAAGGCCGTCCGCAACGTCGAAGAGCTCCTCGCCCCCGCCGTCATCGGCCTCTCCGCTGCAGACCAGATGGAGCTCGACCAGATCCTCCGCGACCTCGACGGCACCCACGACAAGCACAGGCTCGGTGCCAACGCCATCCTCGGCGTCTCGATGGCCGCGGCACACGCCGCCTCCAACGAGCTCGGCATGCCGCTCTACCGCTACCTCGGTGGCCCCCTCGCCCGCACGCTCCCCGTGCCGCTCATGAACATCCTCAACGGCGGCTCCCACGCCGACACCTCGGTGGACATCCAGGAGTTCATGGTCGTCCCCGGCGGCTTCCCCTCCTTCTCCGAAGGGCTCCGCGCCGGCACCGAGGTCTTCCACGCCCTCAAGAAGGTGCTCAAGGCCCGCGGCCTTGCGACCAGCGTCGGTGACGAGGGTGGCTTTGCCCCCAACCTGCAGAGCAACGAGGCTGCGCTCGCCATCATCGTAGAGGCCATCATCGCAGCCGGCTACGAGCCCGGCCGCCACCTCGGCCTCGCCCTCGACTGTGCCGCCTCGGAGTTCTGGGATGCCCAGGCCAAGGTCTACCGCCTCACCGGCGAGGGCCGCACGCTGACCTCGGTCGAGATGGTCGACTACCTCGAAGGGCTCTGCGACCGCTACCCCATCGTCTCCATCGAAGATGGCATGGGCGAGAACGACTGGGAGGGCTGGAAGCTCCTCTCCGAGCGCCTCGGCAGCCGCGTGCAGCTCGTCGGCGACGACCTCTTTGTCACCAACGCCAAGGAGCTCGCCCGCGGCATCGAGGCCGGCATCGGCAACAGCATTCTGGTCAAGGTCAACCAGATCGGCACCCTCACCGAGACCTTCGAGGCGGTCGAGCTGGCCCACCGCAACGGCTACTCCGCCATCATGTCGCACCGCTCCGGTGAGACCGAAGACACCACCATCGCCGACCTCGCCGTCGCCACCAACTGCGGCCAGATCAAGACCGGCAGCGCCTGCCGAAGCGACCGTGTGGCCAAGTATAACCAGCTCCTCCGCATCGAAGAGCAGCTCGGCGAGCGCGGCATCTACCCCGGCTACAGCGCGCTGCGCGGAACGGCCGCCAAGAAGCTCGCCGCCATCCCCGCCGCGCTGAAGGCCGAGAAGAAGGCTGCGAAGGCGGAGAAGAAGGCTGCCAAGGCGGAGAAGAAGGCTGCCAAGGTGGAGCCCGTCGCAACGCCCGCGCCTGCTCCGAAGGCGGCCTCCAAGCCCGCCCCGAAGGCTGCCCCCAAGGCTCCGGCAAAGGCGGCCTCCAAGCCCGCCCCGAAGGCTGCCCCGAAGGCTGCCTCCAAGCCCGCCGCGAAAGCTGCCCCGAAGGTGGCCTCCAAGCCGGCTCCGAAGGCCGCTCCGAAGGCTCCGGCAAAGGCGGAGGCCAAGGCTCCGGCAAAGGCCGAAGCGAAGCCCGCTTCCAAGCCGGCTCCGAAGGCCGCTCCGAAGGCTCCGGCAAAGGCCGAAGCGAAGCCCGCTGCGAAGCCCGCCCCGAAGAAGAGCCGCTAGAAGTAGATGTCGTTTCCGAACGTCACATCCATCTTGTTCGAGATGTAGAGTGGCGTCTTGGGGCCGTAGAGGGAGCGGTACTTCGCCATCGTCGCCAGCATCTTCTGGGGGTAGAGGCGGGTAGCACCGTAGGGGATGGTCTCGATGAACTCGTCGAGCGCCAGCCTGTCGCCCCGCCACTGCATCCAGCGTGCGAGCTGGTGCGGGCCGGCGTTGTAGGCGGCCGCCGCGATGAGCTCCTGGCCTTTGAACTTGTCGACCAGCGTGGCCAGGTAGTGGCAGCCGTAGGTGGCCGCATCGCGGGGCGTCAGCAGGTCGTAGATGCCAAAGGTCCCCTCGCCGAACCGGTCGGCCATGAGCTCGCCCGTCTTGGGGATGACCTGCAACAGCCCGTAGGCATCGGCGACGCTCACGCTGTCGGCGTTGAGGTCGCTCTCGATGGTCATAATGGACCAGATGAAGAAGGGGTTGAGGTTGCGCGCCCGGGCGCAGGCGTCGAGCTCGCGGCCGTAGGCCATGGGGGTCCGGTCGCGGGCAGAGACGATGTCGGTACCGCCAAAATGGCCGCGCGAGATGAAGTGGCGGAGCATGGCGTAGTCGTCGGCGGCCCGCAGCATGGGGGCCATCGTGCGGATGATGGAACTCTTGCTGCTCCGGATCTCCTCGTGGCGCGCCACAAAGGCCTGCAGGTCGTCGCGGGCGGCAGGAATCGGGAAGCGGAGGTCTCGGAGCGCGAGGCCCCAGAAGCCGCGCTCGTTGCTCCCCCGGTTGTCGATCCAGTGCTCCCAGCGCCGCGTGGTGAGCCGGATGGGCTTGCGGACGGTCGACCGCTTGCCGGCTCCAAAGGCCCGGTCGAGCAGCAGCATCTCCGAGGCCGCATCACGGACCGCGACCCTAGCCGGCTCGATGGCCCCAATGCGGTAGAGCGCCGTCGCCGTGGCAGCCGCGGGGAAGAGCCCGCCGTAGCGACCGGAGAAGGCGGTCATGGCAGCGAGCCCCTCGGTGAAGGGGATGCCGGCCGTCGCAGGCCCGCGCGTCCAGGGGTCGTCGGGCGCGCCGAGCGCCGAGCTGAAGCTCGATGGGGCGTCGATCCAGGGGCTCTTCCACTGCACCCGCGCCTGCTCCCCCTTGCCGGGCTGCGAGAGCGCGAGCGGCAGCTCCTCGCCCCGCTCCAGCAGCCGGCTCTGCGACAGGATCCCGTAGTAGGAGCTCGGCGAGGTTGCCTTGGCCGACGCGAAGGCTGTGGCTGCCTGCTCCCGCTCGCCAAGCTGATCGAAGGCCCGCGCCATCCAGTAGAGTGCCCGCGCCTTGGCGGCCCCCGACGCATTGCTCGCCACAATCTGCCACTTGAGCCGCGCCGCTTCAAACTGCCCCGCGAGGTAGAGGTCGAAGGCATTCTCGAAGGTGTCGACGGCCACCGAGCGTCCCGCCGCGAGCCGGTGGGCCAGCGCCTCTTCGTAGCGACCGAGGTCGTGGGTGAAGGTCGCCAGCGCGCGCGCGCGCTCCATCGGCCCCGAATCCTCATGGGCCAAGGCGAAGGTCGCCACCGCCTCGTCTTCGCGGCCGAGCCGGCTCAGCGACCTGGCCAGCCCGATGAGCACGTCGGACGGGTCGAGCCCGGTGGCAGGCGGCTCTTGGAGGGCACGGTAGCGGGCCTCCGCCTCGTCGAAGCGGCCCGCCTCGTAGCTGTTGAGCGCCCGCTGCAGCCGTACCCGTGACAGGTAGCTGGCCTCGTTGCCCGCCTTCGCCGTCTCCGCTTCGAGCTGTCCGAGCCAGGCCTCCGCGCTCTCCCAGCGCCGCATCTTTCGGAGCCGCGTCGCCCGCTCGAGCCGCTGTTCTGCCGATCGAGTCGGCCGTGCGATATCGGCCAGCGGTGGCGCGGCGAGCAGCGACCTAGCCGCCGCCGCTGCCGGCGCGAAGGGCCGCTGCCAGTCGAGCCCGTCGAGCCATCGGACCGCGTCGCGCGGGTTGCCGCCGCCGGCGAGGGTGCGCCCCACCTCCACGCGGAGCTCATCTTCGTGCGGATACTCGGGGTAGGTCGAAAGCAGGGCGCCAATGGCGGTCGCTGCAGCCGCCACCGCAGCCGGTTTGTCTGCGCAGGCGAGCTCGGCCCGGGCCACCACAAACCGCGCCTCATGAACAATCGGGAAGCGGCTCCCAGCCTCGGTCACCCGCTTCGCCAGCGTCTGCGCCGTTGCACAATCACCCGACTCCAGACTCGCCTCTGCCGCCCAGGTCAGCAGATGAGCGAACAGCGGGTCATCGGCCTTTGCCACCCGCGCGGCGCCCACCAGCCGCTCGGCCGCCGCGGCGAAGTCGCCTGCCTCGAGCGCCCCATAGCCGGCAACCAGCGTGGCAGTCCCCCGCTCCTGCGCCGACAGCGTCCCGGTCAGCGCCAGCGTCGCACATCGCGCCGCCCGCGCCGGCTCGTGCCGTAGCGCCGCCTCCTGCGCAGCGAGCAGGCCCGAACGGCCCGGCTGGCAGGCGCTCTCCAGCTTTGCGGCCGCCGCCGCTGCATGCATGCGCCGGCCCGCCAGCGCCACCGCGTCGGCCCGCTCGTCACGCACGGGCGCAGCGCTCCGGGGCAGCGCCCGCGTGGCCACCACCGGCTCGCCCTCTTCGGGTACGGTCGACGGCGGCAGGCAGCCCAACGCCGTCGCAAGCAGGACCGTAACCAGCCAGTTCCGCACGGCTAGGAGAGCCGCTCGAGACGCTGGATGAGGTCCTTCTTGACCAGCTTCAGCTTCTGCAGCCGCTTGCGCTCCATCTGCTCGCGCGCGCCCAGGTAGAGCCGCTGGTTGAAGCCCTCCAGGTCGGCCTCGAGCATCGCATGTTCCTGGCGCAGCTTCAGGAGCAGCTGCTCCGTCGACTCACGCTGCGGCGAACTCTGACCAGGCTTGTCCATCGTCGGCACTGCGCGCGTGAAAGGAGGCGGCCTACTGCTTCTCTGTCTGCGCCTTGAGGAGCGCCTCGAATTCTTCCATGCTCATGGCGACCGTCTTGCCCTTGTAGGAGTCTTCGTCGCTCGTGGTCGACTGCTTGGCAGCCTCCGCGGCCTGCGCAGGGGCGGCCGGTGCGACGGTGCGCTCCACATGGAGAACCTCCGGAGCGGGCGCTGCAACCGGCGCAGCGACCGGCGCAGGAGCGGCGACCGGTGCGGCTGCAGCGGCCGGCGTGGGTGCGGCCTTCGGAGCCGCCTTGCTGGCCTTCTTTGCGGCCGCGGCTGCCTCTTCAAGGTCGCTTGCGAAGGCGTCGGGGTTGGCCACAAAGTCGAGCGACTTCGTGCCCGAGGGGGTCGCGATCAGCACCGTGCCAAAGCCGAGCAGCTTGCCAAAAAATCCCCGCGAGACCGAGACCGACTTGATGCTCGTCAGGTCGACCGAAATCTGACCGCCGTAGGTACCGCTCAGCTTGCCACCCGCGATGGCGAGCGTGGCGCCCGAGAAGCCGGCGAAGAGAGCAGCCCAGTGGGCCTTTGCAGATACAGGAGCAAGTTCGTGAGACATGGGCGCGGCTGCCATAATGGGAGAGTAACGGTATCGCATGAGCCTAAGGAATCAGGCCAAAGATTCAAGCGCAAACGCCACAATCCTCGCCAAACGCGCCAATCGCCACCTTAGCGCGCGTCGCCCACCGCAAAACGGAGCTCCTCCAGCGCCATCTCATATCGCGTAGCCGCCAGCCAAGACTGAATCTGCGACGAGATGAGCTGCGACTGCGCATCGAGCACCTCGAGGCTGGTCGCCCTGCCTGCTGCGTAGGCCGCAGCCCGGAGCCGGTTGGCCTCCGTCATCGCCGCCAGCCCCGCCTTGGTCGCACGGAGCGCGCCCTCCGACTCCAGCACATGCGACCGCGCCGTCACCACCGAGGTCCGGATCTCGTTGCGCAGCGACTCACGCTTGGCCTCGAGCACCGAGAGCTGCGCCGCGGCCCGCTGCTCGAGCGGGTCGGAGGCCGCCGCGGAGTTGGGCGACCAGCTCACCTGAACGCCCATCGCCCAGGTGGTGTTGAAGGCATCCTTGGGCGGAAAGGCCCGTTGGTTGGGGTTGGCGTGGGTGAGGTCGCCCAGGAGGTCGAGCCGCGGGAAGAGGCCCAGCCCGGCAAGCGTCACACCCTTGCGCTGCACCTCAATCGCCGCCTCGAGCGCCTTGAACTCTGGGCGCTGCATGTAGGCCCGCGCCAGCATCGCCTCCGTCGCCTCGGGCTCCTCGCCGGCGGCCGTTGCAGGCAGCTGTCCAATCGACAGCTCCCGCGCGTCGTCTCCGATGAGAATCCGGAGCGCATCGGTCGCGATGCTCACCATCGCCTCCGACTGCACCACCTGCATCTCCGCTGCCGCAATACGCGCATCGGCGGTCACAATGTCGACCTGCGGCGCCGACTCTGCAGCAACCCTGCGCTCCGCAACCTGCTTGAAGGCCTTCGCCAGCTCCAGACCGCTCGCTGCCACCTTCCGCTGCGCCTGCGCCGCCACCCACTGCCAGTAGGCCGCGCGGGCGCCAAAGGCGATGCGTGCACGCGCCGCCGCAGTCTCCTGCGCCGACAGATCCTGGGTCGACACAGCCTGCGCCACATAGAGGCGGATGCGGGTCAGGTAGTCGGTGATCGGGACCACCATCGTCGCCTTCAGCGTCATCGCATGTGCGAGCGGCTGATAAGCTGAGGAGTAGGCCACGAGCGCCTTGCCATCGAGGCTCGTGATGAGCCCCGCATCGGCGCCGATGATGCCCACCGAGAGCAGGTCAGACTTCGCAATCTCGATCTCCGAGAGCTTGAAGGCGTTTGCCGTCACATCCACCTGCGGCGCGTAGGCCAGCTGTGCCACCTTGACCGTGAACTCTGCCGCCGCCTCTTGCGCCTTGAGCGCCTTGAGCGAGGCCGACGCATTCACGGCAAGCTCTGCCGCCTGGTCGGGCGTCAGCCCGCCGCTCACCGACGAGATCGCGCCCGGCTCCTCTGCCGCAGCCGCGGCCGGCATCACCGTCATCGCAACGCCGCCCGCCACAAAGAGGGCCAGCAGCATCACCAAGAGGTCGGCCGCCGGGTCCTTCTCCTCCGCCTTCTTCTCCTCCGGCGCTCCGACCTCGTCCTCATCGTCCGTGGGGCCCGAGAAGCGGCGCCACATCCGGCCCACAAAGCTCTGGAAGTCGTCGAGGTAGGAGTACATCACAGGCGTCGCGAGCAGGGTGAGCAGCAGCGCCAGCACCTGGCCGCCAACGATAACGCCGGCCGTCGCCTGGCTGTAGCCAGCGCCTTCGCCCGAGGCGGTGATGAGCGGAATCATGCCAGCCACAAAGGCGATGGTCGTCATGAGAATCGGACGGAGCCGGTCTTTGTTGGCCTGCAGAATCGCCTCTGCACGCGGCATCCCGTGTCGTCGTAACGCCTCGGTATGGTCCACCTGTAGAATGCCGTTCTTCTTCACCACGCCGAAGAGCACGAAGATGCCGAGCATGCTGAACATGTCGAGCGACTGCCCGAGCACGTTCACCGAGATCATCGCGAAGGGCAGGGTGAGCGGAAGCGAAGAGATGATCGAGATGGGCAGCACCCACGACTCGAACTGCGCCGCGAGCACCAGATAGACGAAGATCATCGCCAGCAGCAGGCCGGTCACGAAGCTCTCGCCCACCGCCTTCATCTCGCGCGTCCGACCCGTCGGCATCGCGAAGACGCCGTCCGGCATCGGGTCCTCCTTCATGATCGCCTCGAGCCGGTCGCGGATGTCGCCATCGGAGAAGCCCGGCGCAGGGTTGGCCATCACCGTCACCTGCCGCTGCCGCGACACCCGGTTGATCTGCGTGGCGCCCGCACCCTGCTCCATCTCCACCACATCGCTGAGCCGCACGGGGCGGCCCGTCACCGAGGGCACCGTCAGCAGCGACATCGACTTCGCATCGGCCCGATAGTTGGGCTCGGCCCGCAGCCGCACATCGACCGTCTCGCCATCCACCGACATGTTCGAGACCACCGTGCCGCCCACCAGCAGGTTGAGCGCCGCCGCAATGTCGCGGGTCCGCACGCCCATGTCTGCAGCCCGGTCACGGTCAATCCGCGCCTCAATCTCGGGGCGGGGAGCGACCATGGTCGTGTCGAGGTCAACCGCCCCAGGATACTCCTGAAGCTTGGCCGTGATGCGGGTCACGTAGGCCTCCAGCGTCTCCAGGTTCGGCCCGCCAAACATATACTGGAAGGCCGCAGCGCTCTGGCCGCCGCCGCTGATCTCCGGCACCTCGTTGCAGGTGGCCCGAATCTCCTTGGGCACCTTCGACAGCACCTGGTCGCGCACCACGCCCATCATCTCGTCCTGCGCCATCGGACGCTCCGACGGCCGCGTGAGCTGCACGTAGATGTAAGCGAGGTTGCTCGTCCGCGCCTCGTCCTCGCCAATCGTCGTCATCGTGTAGCGCACATGGTCCAGCTTGCGGATCTGCGCCGCAATCCGCTCGGCATAGATCTCGGTCTGCGCGATGGAGGAGCCCTCTGGCGCCCGCACCGCAACGTCGAAGCGGGCCGTGTCGTTGCGCGGCAGGAAGCCCTTGGAGGTGTGTTTGGCGATGTAGGGGACCGACAGCAGCGTCGCCAACGAGGCGAGCATCACCAACCAGCGGAACCGCATCGCGAAGCGGAGCATGACCATGTAGACCTGCTCAATCGGCCGGTAGAAGAGGTCGACCAGTCGCTCGAGGCCGCTCTTCTTGTGTCCCTCCTTCGGCAGCTTCAACCACCGCGAGGCCAGCATCGGGGTGAGGGTGAAGCTGACAAAGAGCGAGACGATAATCGAGAAGCTCATCGTGATGCCGAAGCTCGCCAGGAAGCGGCCCGGGATGCCGGCGATGAAGGCGATCGGGATGAAGACCGCCACCAGCGAGATGGTCGTCGCAAGCACCGCCATGCCAATCTCTTCGGTCGCCTCGACCGCAGCCTGCATCGGCTTCATCCGCTTCTCTTCGATGAACCGCCAGATGTTCTCGAGCACCACGATGGCGTCGTCGATGACGATGCCGACCGCCAGCGCCAGCGCCAGCAGCGTGATCAGGTTGAGCGTGTAGCCCACCATCTGCATCAGCGCGAAGGTGGCGATGACCGAGATGGGAATCGCGACCGCCGCAATGAGCGTGCTCCGGAA
>CANKLS010000048.1 GCA_947483645.1 Bradymonadales bacterium
ACCACGCCGCCCGTCGATGTGGAGCCCGTGCCCGGCCCCACCGACGAGGAGCTGCTGGACGGCGAGCCGCTCCCCGATGGCGTCGAGAGCTACGACTACACTGGCGAGCCAGGGCCGGCGAACCTGTTTGAGTGTGGCGTCGCGAGCGGCGACCCGACCAGCGAGGCCATCATCCTCTGGACCCGCCTCTCGACGGCCGACCCTGCGACCCCCGTCGAGGTCTTCTACGAGGTGGCCGACGACGCCGAGTTCACCCGTCGCCGCACCGCGGGCCGGTTCACCACCTCGTCTGATCGCGACTTCACGGTCAAGCTCGACATTGGAGGCTTCCGGCCGCGCAAGCGCTACTTCTACCGCTTCTTGGCGCTCGGCATCACCTCCCGCACGGGCCAGTTCCGGACGGCGCCCGAGGGCGATGTCTCGATGCTCCGCTTCGCCGTTGTCTCCTGCTCGAGCTACGCCCACGGCTACTACCACAGCTACCGCCAGCTAGCGGACCGGACCGACCTCGACGCCATCCTCCACCTGGGCGACTACATCTACGAGTATGCCGACGGCGAGTATGGCAATGTGCGGCCGCTCGACCCGCCGAACGAGTGCCTCACGCTGAGCGACTATCGGCGGCGCTACGCCCACCACCGTCGCGATGCCGACCTGGCCGACGCCCATGCCAACCATGCCTTCATGACGGTCTGGGACGACCACGAGACGGCCGACAACAGCTTCGAGGACGGTGCAGGGAACCACGACCCTGTGAACGAGGGGGCCTGGTCGGAGCGCAAGGCGGCCGGCATCCAAGCCTACTTCGAGTGGATGCCGCTGCGGGAGCAGGCCGACAACCGCATCTTCCGGACGATCACCTACGGAAATCTCGCAGAGCTGGTCTTCCTCGACACCCGCCTCTGGGGGCGCGACGAGCAGGTGGCTGCCAACAGCTCCGAGGTGACCAACCCCGACCGCACGCTTCTGGGCACCGAGCAGGAGGAGTGGCTGGCCGAGCAGCTCACCACCTCGTCGTCCAAGTGGAAGCTTGTGGCGCAGCAGGTGATGATGGGGCAGTGGCGGTCGCCGGGCTCCGGCGGCAACCTGGGCCCCATCTTCAACGCCGACGGCTGGGATGGCTACGATGCGACCCGGTCGCGCATCTTCTCCTCCATCCGTGCGGCGGCGGTCGACAATGTGGTGGTGCTGACGGGCGACATCCACTCGTCGTGGGCCATGGATCTGACCGAGATGCCCTACGATGCGGCGATGTATGACCCGACGACGGGCGAGGGTTCGCTGGCGGTGGAGTTTGTGACGCCGGCCGTCACCTCGCCGGGCTTTCCGCGCGGGCTGGGCGCTGCGCTGGCCACCAACCTCAAGCGGGCCAACCCCCATATGCGGTTCGTGGAGCTCGAGAGCCGCGGCTATCTCATCGTCGATCTCGACGCCGACAAGGCGCGCGGATCGTGGTTCCACCACAACGATGTCATCCGCGAGACGGTGACCACAAATCGGGCCGCGGTGGTGACCACCTATGCAGGCCGGAACCGTCTCATCGTCGAGGCCTAGGGAGCAGGTGACAAGCGCGCGCAAGCCCTGCTAGCGCTGCCGCCGATGGCAAAGAGCGAAGAGATGGAGCGGGTCTTCGGCCCGGAGGGGTTGCTGGCGACACGGCTGCCCGGGTTCGAGCCGCGCGAAGCGCAGGTGGAGATGGCCTCCGAGGTCGAGGCCGCCTTCACGGAGCGGCGCCGGCTGGTGATCGAGGCTGCGACGGGTACGGGCAAGACGCTCGCCTACCTCATCCCGGCGCTGCGGTCGGCGCGGCGCACGGTGGTCTCGACGGCGACCAAGAACCTGCAGGACCAGCTCGTAGAGAAAGACATCCCGCTGCTGCGGCAGATCGTCGACCGCCCCTTCACGGCGGTCTGCCTGAAGGGGCGGCAGAACTACCTCTGCCTGCACCGCTTTGAGCGGTTCGCAGCGGAGCCCCGCTTCCGCGCGCCCGAGGACCGCCACCACTGGCCGACCATCATGGCCTGGATCTCGAAGACCCGCACGGGCGACCGGGCAGAGCTCGAGAGCCTGCCCGACGACTTCGCCACCTGGATGGACCTGTCGACGACGACGGAGCAGTGTCTGGGGCGCGAGTGCCCCCACTACGCCGACTGCTTTGTGGTCAAGGCGCGGGCGGCGGCGGGCGCTGCCGAACTGATCATCGTCAACCACCACCTCTACTTTGCCGACCTGGCGCTGCGGGACCGCGACGACATGGGGCTGCTGCCCAACTACGACGCGGTGGTCTTCGACGAGGCGCACCACCTGGAGGAGACGGCCTCGAGCTTCTTCGGCACCCACCTTTCGACGGCGCGTGTGGGCGACCTCTTTGCCGACACGCAGCTGACGATGGAGACTGCGGCGGCCCACACCGGCGAGGCGAAGGAGGCGCTGCAGGAGGCGCGCGACGCGGTCCACGGCTTCTTGCAGGCACTGGAGCGGGCGATGCCGGGGACCGATCAGGTCTCGGACTGGGGCGAGCTGGCGGCCTCGGAGGCCGGGGTCCATGCGCTGCTCGACCTGCCACGGGCGGAGGTCTCGCTGGGGCGGCTCTGCCGTGCGGTGGAGGGGGTGGCGGTCACAACGGAGACGGCGACCAAGCTGACGGAGCGCATCGAGGTGCTCTCGCGCGACCTGAGCAACCTGGCGAGCCGCGCGCTGCCCGAGATGGTCTATGTGTTCGAGCGGCGGCGGAAGGGGAGCAGCCTCTCCTGCTTTCCGATCAATGTGTCGGCCATCTTCCGTGAGCGGCTGCTGCCCCAGTGCGAGACCCAGGTCTTCACCTCTGCGACGCTGGCGACCGACGGCGGCTTCCGCTTCTTCCTAGGGCGGATGGGGCTGCCGGCGACCACGTCGACCCGGGCGCTGGAGCCGGTCTTCCACTACATGGAGCAGTCGCTGCTCTTTGTGCCGGACGGGCTGCCCGAGCCCAACGATCCCGCCTTTGTCGACAAGATTGCACCGACGCTGCGCGAGCTCATCACCATCACGGAGGGGCGGGCGCTCTGCCTCTTCACGAGTCACCGCAACATGAACCGGGCCTACGACCTGCTGCGGCGGCAGGTGGGATACCGCTGCCTTGTGCAGGGCGAGATGGGGCGCGGCGCGCTGCTGCGTGCCTTCCGCGAAGACCTCCACTCCGTGCTGTTTGCGACGGCCTCCTTCTGGGAGGGGGTCGATGTGCAGGGCGAGGCGCTATCGCTGGTCATCATCGACAAGCTGCCCTTTTCGAGCCCGGGCGACCCTGTGGTGCGGGCGCGGAGCCGGATGATCGACGAGGCGGGTGGCAACGCCTTTTCGGACTACCAGGTGCCGTCGGCGATTGTGGCGCTCAAGCAGGGGTTCGGCCGGCTGATCCGCCACCGCAACGACACCGGCATTGTGGCCATCCTCGACCACCGGCTCATCTCGAAGAGCTACGGCAAGCGGTTCATCAACTCGCTTCCGCGGGCGCGGCGCACGCAGGATATCGAGGTGGTGCGGGCCTGGTGGCAACGGCGGAACGTCGGAGCGGTCTAGCCCTCGTCGTCGCTGTCGCTCTCGTCCTCGTCGAGGTCTTCGTCGTCTTCGCCGAAGGGATCGTGCGAGGGCTCCTCCTCGTCCGACTCTTCCTCTTCCTCGTAGTCGCCCTCTTCGTAGGCGAAGTCTTCGTCTTCTCCCTCGTAGGAGTCTGCTTCGTCATCCTCATCCTCGCGGGGGGCGAGATCGAGCTGGAGCCAGGGGTCGAGTTCGGGATTCATGAACACCTTCCGCAGGGAGAGAACGAGCGCCTTGCGCAAGCGAGGCGTCGTTCGGCGCGCCCGTAACTCAATCTAACGCGGCGTGACAAGGGTTCTGGCCCATTTTCTGGGTGAATCAACGGCGGGGACGACACGAAGATGACGCAGCGTGCCACGATGGATGGTTGGCGAAACCGCACACCTGCGATAACCACGCCACGCGCCCAACCGCTCCACGCAGCGGGTGGCTGACTCTTACCGCACAGGAGCCTCTGCATGCAGCCGTCAACGATAACCAATGTGGTGATGCCGCTTGCCCTCGGAATCATCATGCTCGGGCTCGGCCTGAGCCTGACGCTCGACGACTTCAAGCGTGTCCTCACCTATCCTCGGGCCGTAGCAGTCGGCCTGTTCTGCCAGATGATCCTGCTCCCCGCGGTCGCTGTTGGCGTGGCACACCTCTTTAACCTTCCGCCAGCGCTGGCGGTTGGGCTCATGCTGCTGGCCGCCGCGCCGGGCGGTGCAACCGCCAACCTGTTCAGCCACCTCGCGAAGGGGGATGTCGCGCTCAACATCACGCTGACCGCGGTCAACAGCCTGCTCGCGCTCTTCACCCTGCCGCTGATTGTGAACTGGGCGCTCGTCCACTTCATGGGCGAAAGCCAGGTCATCCCGATGGTCTTCGACAAGGTCCTCCAAGTCTTTGTCATCGTGCTGGGACCCGTGGCGATCGGCATGGCTGTTCGCCGCTCTACGCCGGCCTTGGCTGATAGCCTCGACAAGCCGGTTCGCATCCTCTCCGCCCTCTTCCTGGTGCTGGTCATCGCGGGAGCGGTGGCCAAGGAGCGGGCCCACCTGGTCGAGTACTTCCAGCAGGTGGGGCTTGCGGCGCTGACCTTCAACCTGGTCAGCATGGCGGCCGGCTTCATCATCCCCCGGCTGTTCGGCGTCCTGACGAAGCAGGCGGTCGCGATCGGCATGGAGATCGGCATCCACAACGGCACGCTCGCCATCTACATCGCCAACCAGATCCTCAAGCAGGACGACATGGCCATCTCGCCGGCCATCTACAGCCTGATCATGTTCTTCACGGCTGCGGCCTTCAGCACCTTCATGGCGCGCCGCGCCGGCTCGGACGAGGCGGCGGCGCCAGCCTCGGCCCCTTGACCGAACGGCCACTGCCGCCTACACCGCGACCCACCTTCGAAGCGACCGCCACGCCCCCGCGTGGCGCTGAACCAAGTGCCCGCCATGAGTGACAAGAAGCCCGTCTGGGTTGATGAGTCGGCCCACGCCATCCTCAAGCAGTATTCCAAGCTGACGAAGGAATCGATGGTCGATGTGGCGAGCCGTCTGGTCATCGACCACCTTGAGGACCTTGACCCGGCATCGGGCCTTGGCGGCGCCGAGCCAAAGGTTGCAGCCCCCGCAGCGGAGACGTCCAAGCGTCCTGCCCGCGCGCCCCAGGCCGCAGTTCCCGCTCAGCGTCCCCGGCTGCCGAAGGCAGACGGCAACGACCGCTTCCTTGGCGGCGTCTGGTTCATCTGAACCCAACAATTTTGGAGTCTCCATGAGCACCGATGCCAAGAAGCCCGTCTGGATTACCACCCAGGCACATGACGCCCTCCGCGAATACTGCGACCGCACCGGCCGCACCCAGGTTGATGTGGTGAGCGAGCTCCTTCAGCGCTTCCTCAAGCCGCAGCTCGAAGGCAAAAAGTAGTTCCATTATGAGCGCCTCGTTTCGGCCCCGCATTGGCGTTGGCCCCTTCCGGCGCGCGCTGGTTCTCGAGTCGCCCGACCCATCGCTCGACCGCCACCTGCGCGAGCTCGGCATTGAGCCCTTCCGCCCCGCCGTCACACCGACCGGCGATGATGAGCTGATCGCGCTGCTCCAGGCGGCGCCCTACGAACTCATCTTCAAGCGGTCGCGCGTGCAGATCACCGCCGCCGTGCTCGACGCTGCGCCCAACCTCTTTGCGGTTGTGCTCTGCTGCATTGGCGACGACTCGGTCGACAAGCGGGCCTGCGCCGAGCGGGGCATCCTGGTCGTCAACGATCCCGTCTCCAACGGCCGCTCGGTTGCAGAGCTGGTCATCGGAGAGATGATCCTCCTCTGCCGCCGCATCTTCCAGGCGGTCGACGAGACACGGGCCAACACCTTCAACAAGTCGCAGGAGAGCCGCTTCGAGGTGCAGGGAAAGACGCTCGGCCTCCTCGGACTCGGCAACATCGGCAAGCAGGTGGCGCAGCTCGCGCAGGCCCTCGGCATGAAGATTGTCTTCTACGACAACCGCGACGTGGCCAAGGAGGTGGGCGAGACGATGGGTTGGAGCTTTGTGCCCAACATCGCCGACCTCTTCTCCGCAGCCGATGTCGTCTCGGCCCACATCTCAGCCTCCGACTACCGGGGACGGAGCAACGAGAACCTGCTGCAGCTCGAGCACTTTGCGGCGATGGCGCAGAAGGAGCGCCCCAGCCCCCGCCTCTTCATCAACGCGGCACGCGGCCAGATCCACGACACCGAGACCCTCATCGAAGCGGTGAAGCGGGGCTACATTGGCGCCGCGATGGTAGACGTCTTCCCGGTCGAGCCGAGCGACGCGAAGGACCCCTGGGTCAACCCCTACGCCGACTATCCGCAGATCTACGCTACGCCCCACATCGGCGCGGCGACGCTGGAGGCACAGCCCCGCATCGCCTCCCACGTTGCGGCGACGGCCCACCACCTGTCGACCCGCGGACGGCTCCGCAACTGCGTCTTTGGGCCGAAGCATGTGGTCGGTCTCGACGACGCCGATGATGTCTCGCACATCATGACGGTGGTGCATGCCGACACCCGCGGCACCAAGAAGGCTGTCGACGACGCCATCTACGCAGCCGGCGCGGGCAACCTGCTTAGTCAGCACCGCGACTTCACCGAATATGGGATTGCCTACGAGGTGGTCGCCATTGACCACCCCCTCACGCCGGAGCAGCTCGAGCAGCTGGCCGACGAGGCGGCGAAACTCACCGGCGACCCAACCGCCATCCGTGCCATCCGGCAGATCCGGATCGGCGGCGCATAACCACAACGAGAACGCACCATGCCGACCCTCGACGAACTCTCCGGAACGACTCCCCACGGCTTCCGCGAAGTGCCACCCGGCCTCGCAGCAACGGCGCTCGACGGGGTTCGACTCATCGATGTGCGCGAGCCTTCGGAGTTTTCCGACCAGCTGGGCCACATCGCCGGCTCGGAGCTTGTGCCGCTCGCGACGCTGCCGGCGGCTGCTGCAGGGTGGGAGCCGAGCGCGACCTATCTTCTGATCTGCCGCTCGGGGGGCCGCTCTTCGAATGCGACGGTCTGGCTGGCGAACCAGGGGTTCACCTCGGTCTTCAACCTGTCGGGCGGCATGATCGCCTGGAACCAGGGCGGACTACCCGTCGAGCGTTAGCCCTTGAGGTAGCGCTCGATGACCTGGTCCACATCTGCGGGCGTCACGCTGCGCAGGTAGATGCCGTCGGGCTGGATGGCGATCATGGCGCCTGCGCCGTGGCACCAGCCGAGGCAGGCTGTCTGGGTGACGTAGATGCGGCTGGTGAGGCCGTAGCGGGTGACCCAGCCGCGGAGCTTGGCGTAGACCTCTGAGCCGGTATCGCCGCAGCAGGGCATGGTGGAGTCTGGTCCGCGCTGGTTGCAGCAGACGAGGACCTGTTTGAGTTGGGGATGAACGGCGACCTGTTCCACGCGATGACCTCGAGATGTGATGCCTGTTTGGATGCGTCGCGCATGGGTTCGATGCAAGCTGGTGTGCATCATAGCACTCTTTCTGCATTTTCCTTGCGACAATCGGAGCGTTGCAAGACGATGCGCCTCCCGAGTCACCGCCTCCGTGAGCGCCGCGCCATGAGCCAGAACCTTCAGTCCGTCCTCAAAGAAGACCGCCTCTTCGCGCCGCCGGAGGCCTTTTCGGCGGTCGCACGGGTGGGGAGCATGGAGGCCTACCGCGAACTCTATGCCGCAGCCGAGGCCGACCCCGAGGGGTTCTGGTCGGCGCAGGCGAAGGAGCTGCTGCTCTGGGACGCGCCCTGGCAGACAGTGCTGGACTGGAAGCTCCCCCACGCGAAGTGGTTTGTGGGCGGCAAGCTGAATGTGGCGAAGAACTGCCTCGACCGCCACCTCGGCACGCCGACGGAGCACAAGAGCGCGATCATCTGGGAGGGAGAGCCGGGCGACCGGCGCACGCTGACCTACCGCGAGCTCCACACGGAGGTCTGCCGCTTCACCAACGCGCTGGAGTCGCTGGGTGTGGTGGCCGGCGACCGGGTGGTGCTCTACATGCCGATGGTGCCGGAGCTGTCGGTCGCGATGCTCGCCTGCGCCCGCATGGGTGCGACCCACAGCATCATCTTTGGCGGCTTCTCGGCGCAGGCGATCCGCGACCGGGTGAACGACGCGACGGCCAAGGTCATCGTGACGGCCGATGGCGGCTGGCGGCGCGGCAAGATTGTGGAGCTCAAGGGGGCGGTGGATGAGGCCCTCACCGAGCATGGCGGCTGCCCCTCGGTGGAGCATGTGGTCATGCTGACGCGGACGGGCCACACGGTGGGCTTCACGGAGGGCCGCGACCACCGCTGGGAGGCGCTCATGGAGGCAGCCTCGCCGTCGCACGAGGCGCCCGCGCTCGACAGCGAGCACCCGCTCTTCATCCTCTACACCTCGGGCTCCACGGGGAAGCCGAAGGGGGTACTCCACACCACGGGCGGCTACCTGCTCGGCGCGACCTACAGCAGCCGGCTGGTCTTCGACCTACGCGACGACGATGTCTTCTGGTGCACGGCCGACATCGGCTGGGTGACCGGCCACAGCTATGTGGTCTATGGCCCGCTCAGCAACGGAGCCACCTCGGTCATGTATGAGGGGGCGCCAAACCACCCCGAACCCGATCGGTTCTGGGAGATCATCGCCCGCTACAAGGTCACAATTTTCTACACGGCTCCGACGGCCATCCGTGCCTTCATCCGCTGGGGCGACGACCACCCCGCGCGGCACGACCTCTCGAGCCTGCGGCTCCTGGGAAGCGTCGGAGAACCGATCAACCCGGAGGCCTGGACCTGGTACCACCGGGTGATCGGCGGCGGGCGCTGCCCCATCGTCGACACCTGGTGGCAGACCGAGACAGGCTCGATCATGATCAGCCCGCTGCCGGGCGCCACGCCGCTGGTGCCGGGAACAGCGACGCTGCCGCTGCCGGGCATCATGGCCGATGTGGTCGACATGGAGGGCAACAGCCGGCCGCTCGGCGAGGGCGGCTTCCTGGTGATTCGCAAGCCCTGGCCCTCGATGATCCGCACCATCTGGGGCGACGATGAGCGGTTCAAGGCGGCCTACTGGTCGCAGATCCCCGGCCTCTACTTTGCGGGCGACGGCGTTCGTCGCGACGAGCGGGGCTACATCTGGATCATGGGGCGGGTCGACGACGTCATCAACGTTGCGGGCCACCGGCTCGGGACGGCGGAGATTGAGTCGGCGCTGGTGTCGCACCCCGCGGTGGCAGAGGCGGCGGTTGTGGGGCGGCCGGACGACCTCAAGGGGCAGGCGATCGCGGCCTTCGTGACGCTGCTCGCCTCGGTGCAGAAGTCACCCGAGCTGGCCG